>CAIWCQ010000267.1 GCA_903911165.1 uncultured Actinomycetes bacterium
CCGGTCAGTCACATGTGGGCGGTGAAGTTTTTGCGCACCCACGGTCTGATTCACGATTGCCCGAAACTGTTGCAGCTGAGGACCTTTCCGACCATCGCGATCGGCGGCGACCCGGCCGGTTCGGCGGGCTTGCTGACCGCCATGGTCTGCCATCTGGCCGTGTTCCACGCACCCGATCAGCTGCAGATCCGGGTGCTCACCGATGACGCCGAAGATCCGGACTGGTCCTGGATCAAATGGCTGCCGCACGTCGCGCACCCCAGCGACACCGATGAGAGCGGGCCGACCCGGATGATCTACACCGGCGCCGAGGGGTTGGGCGACCTTGCCGCCCGCGGCCCGCACACACCCGAGGGCTCTCCCGGTGGCCCGCACGTGGTGGTGGTCGACCTCACCGGCGGCAAGGCGGGCTTTCCGCCCGACGGTAGGGCTGGCGTCACGGTGCTCACCCTGGGCAACCATCGCGACTCGGCCTACCGGATCAGGGTGGCCGCCGACGAGACCGCCGATGACAGACTGCCCGGCCAGCAGTTCCGACTGGTGACCTCGGTTACCGATCGGATGTCACCCGAGCAGGCCACCCGGGTCGCGCGGAAACTGGCCGGGTGGTCGACCACCGGCACCATCGTCGACAAGAAGGCACGCGTTCAGAAGAAGAAGGTCGCCACCGAATGGCATCAACTGGTCGGCGCCACCAGCGTGACCGAAGTGCTGCCGAGCCGCTGGCAGATGTACCCCGACACCGACCGGGCCCGGCTGCGCATCCCGTTCGGCCATGAACTCAAAACCGGCGAGGTGATGTACCTCGACATCAAGGAGGGCGCGGAGTTCGGTGCCGGCCCGCACGGCATGCTCATCGGAACCACCGGGTCGGGCAAATCCGAATTCCTGCGCACGTTGATCCTGTCGCTGGCGGCCACCCACAGCCCCGACCAGATCAACCTTCTGCTCACCGACTTCAAAGGTGGCTCGACGTTCCTGGGTATGGAGAAGCTTCCGCACACCGCCGCCGTGGTCACCA
This sequence comes from uncultured Actinomycetes bacterium, assembly GCA_903911165.1. Classification (GTDB taxonomy): domain Bacteria; phylum Actinomycetota; class Actinomycetes; order Mycobacteriales; family Mycobacteriaceae; genus Mycobacterium. The sequence goes on from CAIWCQ010000267.1 coordinate 1,022, forward strand.
ACATGGCCGAGGAGGCCGAACTCGTCAGCCGCATGGGTGAGGTGTTGACCGGCGAACTCGACCGCCGCCAGGCGATCCTGCGCCAGGCCGGCATTCAGGTCGGTGCGGCCGGTGCGCTCTCCGGGGTGGCCGAGTATGAGAAGTACCGTGAGGGCGGGGCCGATCTGGCGCCGTTGCCCACCCTGTTCGTCGTCGTCGACGAGTTCGCCGAACTGCTACAGAGCCACCCGGACTTCCTGGCGCTGTTCGACCGGATCTGCCGGGTCGGCCGTTCATTGCGGGTGCACCTGCTGCTGGCCACCCAGTCGCTGCAGGCCGGCGGCGCGCGCATCGACAAACTGGAACCCAACCTCACCTACCGAATCGCCTTGCGCACCACCAGTTCCGCGGAATCGCGCGCGGTGATCGGAACACCGGAAGCCCAATACATCACCAACAAGGAAGGTGGTGTGGGGTTCCTGCGGGTCGGGATGGAAGACCCGGTGAAGTTCAGCACCCTCTACACCGGCGGCACCTACGTTCCGACCGTCGCGGCCGACACCAACGGCCACGGCCATCTGGATGCGCCGGTCAGTGCGCAGGTGCTGCGGCCGCGGTTGTTCACCGCGGCGACTGCCCCGGCCCCGGTGGTGCCGCTATGACATCGGGATCGCAGCAGCAATCGCTGCGCGAGGTGGTGATCAACCAACTCGGCACCGTGCCGTCGCGGGCCTACAAGATCTGGCTTCCCCCGCTCACCGACCCGTCGCCGCTGGATGAACTCCTCGCCAATGACGACCCGCAACCGTTGCGTTTCGCACTGGGGATCATGGACGAGCCACGCCACCACCGCCAGGCGGTGTGGGGCGTCGACGTGTCGGGGGCCGGCGGCAACATCGCGATCGGCGGTTCGCCGCAAACCGGCAAGTCCACCCTGCTGCAGACCATGATCCTGTCGGCGGCCGCGACGCACTCCCCGCGCGACGTCGCGTTCTACTGCATTGACCTCGGCGGCGGCGGCCTGATCTATCTGGAGGATCTGCCGCACGTCGGTGCGGTGGTGACCCGCTCCGAACCCGACCGGGTGATGCGGGTGCTCGCCGAGGTGAGATCCGTTCTGCGGCAACGCGAAAACGACTTCAAACAGTATCGGGTGGGCTCGATTGCGGAATATCGGCAGATGCGCGCTGACCCGAACAATCCCGCCGCGGCCGATCCGTTCGGCGACGTGTTCCTGGTCATCGACGGCTGGCCGGCCGTGGTCAGTGAGTTCCCCGATATCGAATCGCTGGTGCAGGACCTGGCGGGCCAGGGGCTGTCATTCGGCGTGCACGTCATCATCACCACGCCGCGCTGGACGGAACTGAAGTCGCGGGTGCGGGACTACCTCGGCACCAAGATCGAGTTCCGCCTCGGCGACGTCAACGACACCCAGATCGACCGGATCACCCGCGACATCCCCGCGGGTCGGCCCGGCCGGGCGATCTCGATGGAGAAAAACCACCTGATGATCGGGGTGCCCCGACTCGACGGTGTGCACAGCGCCGAAAACCTGGTCGCGGCCATCACCGCCGCCACGGGGCAGATCGCCGGAGACAACACCGAGTTCGCACCCGAAGTCCGGGTGCTGCCCGAGCGCATCGACCTCGCTGAGTTGGACCCGAACCCACCCGGCCCGGACTCCGACTACGCGACCCGGTGGACCATCCCGATCGGGTTGCGCGAAACCGACCTCACGGTGGCTTATGCCCCGATGTCGGAAAATCCGCATCTGCTGATCTTCGGTGCAGCCAAATCCGGCAAGACCCGCATCGCCCACGCCGTCGCCCGGGCCATCTGCGCCCGCAACAGTCCGGCGCAGGTGCGCTTCATGCTCGCCGACTACCGCTCCGGACTACTGGGTGCGGTACCGGACAGCCACCTACTCGACGCGGGTGCGATCAACCGCAACAGCACGACACTCGAGGAAGCCATCAAAGCCCTGGCCGCCAACCTCAAGAAACGCCTGCCGCCGGCCGACCTCACCCCGGCGCAACTGCGTGGGCGATCCTGGTGGACCGGACCCGATGTGGTGCTACTGGTCGACGACTGGCACATGATCGTGGCCGCATCCGGTGGTCTGCCGCCGATGGCGCCACTGGCACCGCTGCTGCCGGCGGCCAGTGACATCGGACTGCACATCATCGTGACCTGCCAGATGAGTCAGGCCTACAAAGCCACCATGGACAAGTTCGTGGGCACCGCATTCGGATCGGGCTCGCCCACCCTGTTCCTGTCCGGTGAGAAACAGGACTTCCCGTCGAGGGAGATCATCGTCAAGAAGCGGCCACCCGGGCAGGCATTCCTGGTCACCCAGGACGCCAAGGAAGTCATCCAAGCCGTCTACATCGACCCACCCGACGAATGACGCGGCAGTCGAGCAGCCGTGGATCGTGCCAGCACACCATCGAAGGAGAAGCTGAATTGTATTCCCGTCTGATCACCCATCGCGCCCCTCACGTATCTCGTGGAAAGCAGCATCCTCGAATCGTGGTGGTAGCAGCCGTTGGTGGCGCCATCGCTTTGGCCGGCCTTACCGGCTGTTCGAGCAATCAATCCGCCACCTCGTCATCCACGACCCAATCATCGTCGTCGGCCAGTTCTGTCGCCCCATCCCCGGACGCACCCGCGGTCGACGGGCTGTCCCATGTGGCGATCAAGACCAATGACCTGACCGCGACTCTCGCCTTCTACACCAAGGTGATCGGGCTGGTTTCGATGTCCCGACCTGATTTCGGCTACCCCGGCGCCTGGCTGGGCTCGCCGGGCTCAAGCGAGCACGCGTTCGTGCACATCTACGCCGGTGGCCCGGCACTGGGACCCGAAGGCGCCACCGTGCTGGGCTCCGGCGCAATCGACCATGTGACACTGACCTGCCACGACTACCGCGGCTTCATCGACCGCTTCACAGCGGCGGGGCTGCAGTGGCGCGAATTCCTAGTGCCCGGCACAACCACCTGGCAGTTGTTCGTCTTCGACCCCTCGGGTGTGCAATTGGAGTTGAGCTTCGACGGCAGCACCGAGACAGGCCCACCACCGGACCTGTCACCGGGGCGCGGCTATGTCGCGGGCACCAGCTTCTTCGATGCCGCGACCTACCCCAAGCTGTCCTGAAGTCCCAACTTCTCGCCAGAAGACGAAGCGCCCGAAATACAACCCGAAATACAAGGAGTACGCATGGAGAACTTTTCCCAAGAGAACGAAGCTGTGGCGGCCATCGGCGCGACGGTCGCCGCTGCCGGCGCGCAGGGACTGGCGAGTACAGCTGCCGCGGCGGCGGCGCTGACCGGCCTTGCCCCGGCCGGAGCCGATGAGGTCTCGGCGCAGGCGGCCACGGCGTTCGCCGCAGAGGGCACCGAGATGACGGGTCTGATCGAGGCGGCCCA
>CAIWCQ010000268.1 GCA_903911165.1 uncultured Actinomycetes bacterium
ATCCCGGCCTGACGGCGAGGCCCGATCCCGGGCTGACGGCGAGGCTCCGCTGAATCGGGAGCCTAATCGCCTAGCCTGCGAAGGCGATGGCGAACATGACCAGGCTGCGGCGCGCTGCCGCCATCACGGCGACCCTCTTGATGGTAGGTACGCCGGTCGCGGCGTGGGCCGAGCCCAGCTCGGCCCCGGATCCCAATAGCTGCCCGTACAAGGTCTCCACTCCACCGGCGGTGGACTCCTCCGAGGTGCCCAAGGCGGGCGATCCGCCGCAGCCGCTGCCGGTGCCGGCCTCGGCGGTCGGTGGAGATGCGCTGAGTGGGTGCGGTGTGATCGTCGCCGCCGGGACCCCGCCGTTACCCGTCGATGTCTCCGCTGAGGCCTGGCTGGTCGCCGACCTCGACAGCGGAGCGGTGATCGCGGCCCGCGATCCCCATGGCCGCCACCGCCCGGCCAGCGTCATCAAGGTGCTCACCGCCATGGTGGCCATCAATGAACTACCGCTGAACAGGATCGTCGACGGCACCCCGGCCGACGCCAACGTCGAGGGCACCCGGGTCGGCGTGGATGTCGGCGGCCGTTACACCATCAACGACCTTCTGCACGGGCTGATCATGTACTCCGGAAACGATGCCGCGCACGCGCTGGCCACCCAACTCGGTGGAATGGATGCGGCACTGGGCAAAATCAACGCCCTGGCGGCCAAGCTCGGTGCCCGCGATACCAGGGTGGCCACGCCGTCGGGCCTCGACGGGCCGGGCATGAGCACCTCCGCCTACGACGTGGGTTTGTTCTTCCGGTACGCGTTCGGCAACCCGATCTTCGCCGACATCGCCGCCACCCGCAGCTACATGTTCCCGGACAACAACGGCCAGCCACCCTTTGAGATCGAGAACGACAACAAGTTGTTGCTCAACTATCCGGGCGCGATCGGCGGCAAGACTGGCTTCACCGATGACGCCCGTCAGACCTTCGTCGGCGCCGCGGATCGTGACGGACGCCGACTGGTGACCGTCCTGTTACGCGGCACCCGCGAACCGATCCCGCCGTGGGAGCAGGCCGCGCACCTGCTCGACTACGGGTTCGCCACCGCGCCCGGCACGGCAGTCGGGACCCTGATCGAGCCAGACCCGTCATTGCAGCCGCGCAAACCCGATGCCGCGCTCAGCGCAGCACCCGTGTTCTCCGTCGACGCCCTGCCGGTACGGATCGGCGTCTCGGTGGTCGGCACCCTGATCGTATTCAGCCTGATTCTGGCGGCCCGGTCGCTGAACCAGCGGGCACAGGCACGCTGACCAGACAGCCGCCCGCGCTTTCCAAACTTGTCGGTGGATCGAACTAGTGTTCGATATATGGAGATGCTGACCGCTCTGGACGACCTCGAGGCGGCGTGGGACAAGCTGGCCTCGCTGCCGGTCACGACGCTGAGCGCCGGACAGGTCCTCGCGGTGCTGGACCGGCTCGAAACCCAGCGCCGCCGCCAGCCCGCAGTCGAGCACGCCCTGCTCAACCATCTGCAGGCCCAGGCCACCGCCAAAGATATGGGCGCCAAATCCTGGCGGGCGGTACTGGCACAGCGATTGGGAATCAGCGGACCGGACGCGGGGCGGCGGTTAGCCGAGGCCGCTGAACTCGGACCACGCCGGGCTCTCACCGGCGAGCCGCTGGAGCCGCACCTGCCGGCCACCGCAACGGCCCAAGCCCGCGGCGAGATAGGAACCGACCACATCACGATCATCCGCGACTTCATCGACCATCTACCGGCCGATCTCGACCCGGGCACCCGAACGGCCGCCGAAGCCCAACTCGGCGGGCTCGCCGGCGGACTGACCCCGGAAGGGCTGCGCAAACTCGCCCGCCAACTGCTGGGCTACCTCGACTCCGACGGCACCCTCGACGACGAACGCGAGCACGCCCGCAAACGCGGCCTAACCCTCGGGGCTCAGGGCCTGGACGGCATGAGCCGGCTCACCGGCTGGATCACTCCCGAACTGCGCGCCACCCTGGATGCGGCGTTCGCCAAACTGGCCGCACCCGGATACTGCAACCCCGAGGACCAGACCCCGTGCCTCGACGGCGTCCCCGCACAGCACCAGATCGACGCCGACACCCGCAGCCCCGCCCAACGCAGCCACGACGCACTGCAGACCGTGTGCCGGGCCATGCTGGCCTCCGGGACCCTGGGCCAGCACAACGGGCTTCCCGTCACCATCGTGGCCACCACCACCCTGGCCGAACTCACCGCCGCCGCCGGGCTGGCCCACACCGGCGGCGGCACCCAACTGCCCATCCCCACTCTCATCCGGATGGCCGCCACCGGTCGGGCCCACCCCTACCTCGCGCTGTTCGACGATCCCCGACAGATCCAGCTCTACTACGGACGCACCCGCCGCACCGCCAGCCCTGGCCAACGCCTGGCCCTGCATGCCCTGGAACGCGGCTGCACCAAACCCGACTGCACCGCCCCACCAAACCGCTGCCAGGTCCACCACGCCGAGCGCGACTGGCAACACGGCGGCAACACCGACATCAACGAACTCACCCTGGCCTGCGGCTGCGACAACCGACTCGTCAACGACACCCCCACCGGCTGGACCACCCGAAAACGCAAGGCCGACAACCGAACCGAATGGATCCCGCCGCCATCCCTAGACCGCGGCCAACACCGCATCAACCACTACCACCACCCCGAGGAATTGCTACGACCCGACGACGACGAACCCGGATAGCTCGGTTTCCGCATCGCGTTCGGCTGCCCACGCTGTCGCGAACAGGACCAGCCGCGCGGTCATGTAGGCGAACACCATCAAGCCCAGCACCGGGCCGAAGACCGCGCCGGCCGGGCTGTGCAAGACCGCCTGCAGGTAGATCGAGCCCAACTGCTTGAACGCCTCGAAGCCGACGGCGGCCAGTAGGCCGGCCCCGGCGCACCGGCGCAGCGGGACCGGATCGTGCGGCAATCGGGCGATCATCACGGTGAACAGCAGCCAGGCCACCAGGATCGACACCACCAGCGACCCCAGCCGCACGGACCCTGCCAGCCGCAACGCCGAAGTGGCCAGCACGCCGAACCCGATGGTCAGCAGGCTGGCCACAAAAGCAGCCACCAGGGCGATCACGTCAGACACTTTGGTGTTGAGAAAGCCCGGCGGCGGGAACTGCTGTCCCCACATCTGGCTGAGTGCCGCACGCAGCCGCTGCATCCACAGCAGTCCGACGTAGAGCGCGGTGGCCATTCCGATCACACCGACCGACGTGCGCGAGGCAATGGCAGCATCCATCAGGCTGATGATCTGTTCGCCGAACTCGCCAGGTACCGCCGCCTTGACCCAGCTGTCGATCTCGGCCAGCCGATCAGGCCGGCGGGCCAGCACGAAACCGACCACCGCGAAGCCAACCATCAGCACCGGAAACATCGCGAAGATGGTGAAGTAGGTGATGCCCGCGGCGTAGAAGTCGCCCTGGCTCTGGTCGTAGCGCTGCTGGGCGCGCACCGCATGGTCCAGCCAGGGGTACCGGCGCCGCAGCCGCTCCAACGCTCGCATCATCGCGCCGGCAGAAAACCCAACCGGTCGTAGACCCGCGCGAGCGTCCGCCCCGCCACCTCGCCCGCCCGGTCGGCGCCCTTGTCGAGGACGGCCAGTAACGCTGTCGGGTCGGCGAGCAGTTCGTCCACCCGGGCCCTGATCGGGGTGACGTAGTCGATGACGGCGTCGGCGGTATCGGATTTGAGGTCTCCGTATCCGCGACCCGCGTAGCCCGCTACCAGGGTGTCGATGTCCGTGCCGGAGACCGCGGACTGGATGGAGAGCAGATTGGACACCCCGGGTTTGGCTTCGGGGTCGAAGCGGATCTCGCGGTCGCTGTCGGTGACCGCCGAACGGATCTTCTTGGCCGAGCGCTTCGGGTCGTCGAGCAGGTTGATCAAGCCGGCGTCGGTGGTCGCCGACTTGCTCATCTTCGCCGTGGGCTCGGCCAAGTCGTAGATCTTCGCGGTCTGCTTCGCGATCATCACCTCGGGTACCACGAACGTCCCCGGGAAGCGGGCGTTGAATCGCTGAGCAAGGTCGCGGGCGAGTTCGAGGTGCTGACGCTGATCCTCGCCGACAGGAACCAGATCGGTGTCGTAGAGCAGAACGTCAGCGGCCTGCAGCACCGGGTAGGTGAACAGGCCCACGGTCGCGGAGTCGGTGCCCTGCTTGGCCGACTTGTCCTTGAACTGCGTCATCCGCGACGCCTGGCCGAAGCCGGTGAAGCACCCCAGTACCCAGGCTAGTTCGGCGTGCGCCGGCACCTGGCTCTGCACGAAGATGGTCGAGCGCTCCGGGTCGATGCCCAGCGCCAGATACTGCGCCGCGGTGACCAAGGTTCGCCGACGCAGCACCGCCGGGTCTTGCGGCACGGTGATCGCGTGCAAGTCGACGACGCAGAAGAAGGTCTGGTAATCGTCCTGCAGGGGCACCCACTGTTTGACCGCGCCGAGGGCATTGCCCAGATGTAGGGAGTCGGCGGTGGGCTGGACGCCGGAGAGGACGACGCGGCGGGTCGAAGCGCTCATGATCGGTTAATCCTGTCACGGCTTTGCCGGCTGCTAGCGTTTGCCACATGCGACGACTACTCCTTGCGTTGACCGCACTCCTCGCGGCCATGATCCTGGTGGCCGGCTGCTCGAACAGCCCCGGCGGCGGCAGCGAGAAGCGACCGGCGTCGGCCGCGGTGGTGGTGGTCTCCGGCGGGGACGCCACCAGCCCATTCACCACGCCGGATGCGGCTTGCGCCACCGGACTGGCGGCGGGCAACACCGACACCGCCATCCGCGAGTTCCTGCTCTCCAAGAAGTACACCGTCTACACCTCCCCGGCGATGGCCGGTCGCGGCCAGGTCGTCGACCAGACCGGATTCGGAGCGTTCGGCGTGTGCCCGGTCACCCTGCCGGAGAACATGACGGTCAATTCCACCGGCAGCATCGACACCGCAGGCGAGCATCTGGCCAGATTCATCAACTGGCTCAGCACCGAAAAGGGCGTGACTGAGGTCGATTTCGTGGCGCACTCGATGGGCGGACTGTATTCGCGCGCGGCCATCCGGGTGCTGGCCACCACCGGCAGCAAGGTCAAGATCCGCTCGCTGACCACCATCGGCACGCCATGGCAGGGCTCCTATATCGGCGACTTCGCCAACGACGTGGTGACGCTCAATGACTGTCTCGGAGACGCGCTCTGCCAGACCGCGATGAAGGACGGCAAGGCCGAGGCCAAGCGCACCGTATCGGGCTCGGGCCGCGAGGTCAGCCAGCCCTTCCTGATGGGCCCGGGCGGCTGGAACGAATTCCAGTCCGGCGTGTTGGACAACATTCCGGTGGTGCTTATCGCCGGCAGCGAGTTCGCTAAGGAAGGTCAGGTCAACCCAGCGGTGTGGCCCAATGACGGCATCGTGGCATTGCAGAGTGCGCTGGCCAAGAGCATCAGTGACCCGATCCTGCCGCACCGGCGCTGCTACATCTTCGACAACACCCATTCGATTTTCGTCTCCAACGCCGCCGGCCTGGACTGGAATACCGCCCTGACGTGGAATCCCGCGGCGCTGGAAGTGGTGCACCAAGCCATCGAGAATGCCCCGACGGCAATGACCACGGCCAACCGGGAAGGCTGCCCGGCTTAGCTGAGGATTCCGCCGGGCGACAGCAGTCCCATCGCGGAGTCGACGACGCGATCGAGGTCCGTTCCCAGCGAACCGCTCGACCACTCCCGGGCCATCTCCGATAAAGCGCCGACGTAGATGGCGGCCTCGACCTCGCCCGCTAGCGGATCGTCGTCCTGTCCGCTGCGCCGTCGGTCGGTGATGATCATCCTGCGTAGCTGACGTTTTGCCGCCGCGCGGCGGGCCGTGAATACCGAATTGCCGCCTGCTCCGGCGAACAGCACCTTGCCCCGGCGGGGGTCGGCCGCGGTGAAATCCAGGACCGCCCGGATGCCGGCCCGCCAACGGGCCCCGCTGTCGTCGGACATCTCCCTCGTCGCTGCGGCCAGGACTGCGCCCAACTCGGTGACGATCTCGTCGTACACCGCGCTCAGCAACTCGTTGATGTCCGCGAAGTTCTCGTAGAAGTAGCGGGAGTTCAACTCCGCGGCCCGGCAGACCGATCGGACCGATACCGCGGCTTCACCGCCTTCGCCGAACAACTCGTACGCCCCGCGAACGAGTGATCTCCGCCGCGCGACTCGTCGGTCCGACGGTGAGACGCCCGCCCAACTGGATGCTCGCCGACTCAAATGTTCCCCAGACTCC
>CAIWCQ010000269.1 GCA_903911165.1 uncultured Actinomycetes bacterium
AGCAGCCAGCCACCGAAGCCGAGATGCCGCGCCACCGAATCACCGGCGGTGGTGCTGTAGGTAGTGCCGTAGAGGTTGTTCATCGCCACCGCCAGGAACCTGCCGTTGCTGTATCCGGACGGCCCACCGTTGCGGGCCAGGAACGCATAGGCCCTTCCGAGAGCCCGGTTCTGGAAGTCGGTGAAGTCGTTGCCCCGTGCCTTGAGCATCATGTTGATCGCCAGTAGCGCGTCCAGGGTCTCCTCGGTGTACGCGCGTCCGGCAAGGTCGAGCTTGCCGAACCGCACTGACGGCAGGCTGGAGTGTCGCAGCGCATCGAGGATGATCGCGCCACTGCGAGCGTCGCCGGGCGTGTCGGGGTTGATGCCGCGCTGCAGAGTCGCCGTCATGTCCCAACTGCGACCGTTGTTGTTCCACCTGTAGCCCGCGGTCGGGTTGAACGCCGGCCAGGGCGAGGTGGTGTCGCCCAGAAAGCGACGGTAGATGGCGGTGTCGCGCTCGATGGCGGCGGTGTCCCCCAGCGCGATACTGATGGCCAGATGGCTGGACAGCGCGTAGGCGTTCCAATTGCTCGCCGAGTCACCAGAGGTCTTCTCCAGGCTGATCCAGCGGGTGTTGCCCGGGAACTGCCGGGTCCGGGCCGCCACCAAGAACTCCCGCCACGTCTGCCCATTGTCGGTCCGGGTGTCCAGTGGCAGGCCGATCAGATCAGCCGCCACCACGTAGCCGAACACGTTGCGGGCAAAGGGCAGAACCACGGCCGTCGTGGCCTCGACGGGTTTGATCTCGGTGCCGGGAACCTTGGCCAGGGCTGCGGTGACCTTCGCACGATAGCTCTCGTCGCCGGTGCGCGCGTAGACCAGCGCGGCGGCCATCACCCGCGCTGGGGTCGTGGTGTTCAGCTTCGACAGGTCCGGCGCCTCCCACTTGGCGTCGGCCTGAGATTTCAGGTAGGTCCAGCCCGCCCCGCTGGTCGGCTTGGCCATCAGATCGGATCTGCGGATCAGAAGGTAATCGCCCGAGGCGCGGGGGGCGGCCGGCACCAATGCGGGTCGGGGCTCGACCGGGACCATCACGGCCGTCACCGTCCGTGGGGCGCTGATCGCTGCGGCGCGGCCGGTGGTCCGCAGGGCCCGCGAGTCGGCGCGAGCGGTGCTCTGGGTGGCCGGCCCGGGGGCGACCTGGACCGTCGCGGCCGAAGATTCCTCCTCGGCGGCGAGGGCCGTCCCTGCGCCTCCGGTTCCCGCGGCAATTCCGGCGCCCAGGGCCAGTGCGGCACCCCAAATCAGGCGCTGACGTACGAACACTTCATCCCCCGGTGTAGTTAGCTGCACAGCTCCGAAATATTTTACGACGTGGCGTCGGCGGTCGGCAAAGTGTTGCTCGCTGATGCGGTCCGCTTTGCCGTAATGCGCCACCCGGCGCCGTTGTCTCGCTATCGTTGCGCCGATGGTCGTCAACACTCCGCGAGTTTGGGCAGCCGCCGCCGCGCTGGGATTCGCCCTAGCCGGACCGCAGGCCCTCGGTACCGCCTCAGCTGAGGCCGACGATCCCGGACCCGCGGCGGCCG
>CAIWCQ010000270.1 GCA_903911165.1 uncultured Actinomycetes bacterium
CGATGGTGTCGCGCTTGTCCGGCGACGGAGGCTGTGGCATCAGCCCATTCATACCGCATCGATCCACAGTCACACGCCCGTCCACAGTTGGTGTGCGGGTCAGCGCGCTGTCTCGCACGCTGCGATCCATGGTCTTGATGCGGCGGAGTTGGGGGCGCCGGTGGCGGTGGTGGTGGCCGATGTGTTGCGGATCAGCCGCAGTGAGGCCCGCCGTCGGGAGCGCGACGCAGAACAGTTGGCGCCGCGAACCAGCCTGACCGGACAACCGTTGCCGCCGGTGCTGCCGGCCACCGCGGCCGCATGGGCGGCCGGGGTATTGGATCCCGAGCATTTGCGCACGATTCAGAAGTTCATGCGGGAGTTGCCCGATCACGTCGGTCCCGGAGTGGCCGAGGATAGTGAGGCGTTGCTGGCGGAGAAGGCCGCACTATTGCGTCCCGATCAGTTGGAGATGGTGGCGGATCGGCTGGCCATCACCGTCAACCCCGATGGGGTGTTCTCCGATGAGGACCGGGCCCGCAAACGGGGTTTCGTCTGGTGTGGCCGCCAACGCTCCGACGGGATGAGTGTGGGGAAATTGTTCGCCACACCGGAGTTGCGGGCGATGGTCGAGGCGTGGTGTGCGAAGTTCGCCGCGCCCGGGATGTGCAATCCCGCCGACCACGCCCCGACCGTGGCGGGGGAACCCGCGCCCGAGGTCGCCGATCGCGACGACCGCAGTCATGCCCAGCGCCAGCACGACGCGTTGGCCGCCCTCATCCGAGGCCAACTCGGCGATCCGAAACTCGGCACGCATAACGGATTGCCTGTCACGATCATCGCCACTGCAACCCTGGAGCAGTTGCAGACCGGTGCCGGAGTCGCGGTCACCGCCGGCAGAACCCTGCTGCCGATGCGGGATCTGATCCGGATGGCCAGCCACGCCTACCACTACCTGTGTGTATTCGATAAACATACGGAGCGGCCGTTGTATCTCGGCCGGACTAAACGCATCGCCACCGCCGATCAACGGATTGTGTTGCACGCCCTGGTGCGGGGCTGTACCGCACCGGGCTGTGACGTGCCCGGCTACTTCACCGAGGTTCACCACACCGACGAATGGGCCGATGGCGGGGCGACCGATATCGATAAACTCACCCTCGCCTGCAAGCCCGACCACGGCCTCATCACACCCGGCGGCTGGCAGACCCGAAAACGGGCCAACGGCGCCTGCGAATGGATCCCCCCACCCCGATCACCCCAACGCGGCGGCACTAACGACTACCACCACCCCGAACGCTTCCTCAACGACAACGCGGAGGGCGAACCCGGCTAGATCTCTCGTTCCAACACCACGTCTGCGGGCGCCCGGTCCGGACGAAGACCACGCCAACTTGCATGACGCAGCCGACCATCAGAGGTCATCTCGCCGTAGCGGACTTCGCCGACGATTTCAGGTCGGACGTAGGTCACGCCGCGCGCCTCCGGACGCGGCAGCGCCGGGTGAAATGGTGACTCGCCGGTATGCAGTGGCGCCAGAAGGGTCTTGATCTTTGCCAGATCCTTCTCGGTGAAGCCGGTGCCGACCCGGCCGATGAACCGCAGGCCGCCCGCGTCGGGAATGCCGCACAGTAAAGCGCCAATCCCGCTGGAGCGCCCACCCTCACCCGCGCGCCAACCGCCGATCACCACCTCCTGGGTATTCCAGTTCTTGTCCTTGATCCACGCTGCAGATCGCCGGCCCGGCTGGTAGGTGGAGTCCCATTTCTTGGCGACCACGCCTTCCCACCTGTGTTTGCGCGAGGCAGCGAGCGCCTGCGGGCCGTCACCGTCGAGCAGAGCGGGCACGACGAGATCCGTTCCTGCCGCAAAGGTCTCCAACAGCCGCCGACGATCGCGGTACTTCATCTGCAGCAGCGAATGGCCGTCGAGAGCCACGATGTCGAACGCCCAGAACTCGATGCGGGTGGCGCGCGCCCGGTTCTGCATCTGACTGAAGTTCGGCACCCCGCTCGCGTCGAGTGCGACCACTTCGCCGTCGAGGATCACCTGGTGGTCGGCCAACGCTGTCGCCAACGGCTGCAATTGCGGATATTGAGCGGTCACGTCATTGCTGTTGCGCGAGTGCAGGCGCAAGCGACCGTGGTCGATCTCGACTAGGAGTCGGTATCCGTCGAACTTGCCCTCGAACGCATACCGTTCAGCGGTCAACTTGCCCACCGATCCCAGCGTGGCCAGCATCGGCGCGACGCCCGACAGATCCAGCCCGGAGTCGGTGGCGTTTTTGCGGCGCCCTTTGGCGGCCTTGGGAGCGACATCGCAATCCAGGCCTGCGAGCAGATCGCCGTGTTCGGCAACCCGGGCCACTACCTCGTCGTAGCGGAGTTGGGTGAGCGCGGGATCGCCGATCTCGTCCCAGGTGCGTGGCGCGGCGACGGTCGGCGTCTCGCGACCGCGCAGCGAATACGGCGCGATGGTGGTCTTGGCGGCATTGTTCTGGCTCCAATCCAGAAAAACCCTGCCGGATCTCAGGCTCTTGGTCATGGTGGCAGTCACCAGCGAAGGCATGGCCTCCTCAAGTTGTTGGGCCACCCGATGGGCCAGGGTCGCGGCGCTGCCGGGGCTGAGCGGTTCGCTCAGTGGTGCGTAGAGGTGCAGACCCTTGCTGCCACTGGTCACCGGGTAGAGGCTCAGGCCGATGTCGCCGACGAGTTCTCGTACCGCGTGCGCGACCTCACCGAGTTGCTCCATGGTCACGTCATCGCCGGGATCGAGGTCGAACACCAGTCGATTGGCGAGACCGGGGCGGCCGTCGGGGCCGAAACGCCATTGCGGCACATGGACTTCCAGCGCTGCCTGCTGAGCGATCCAGGCCAGCGCCGTCGCGGTATCAATGATCGGGTAGAAGGCGGCACCGGACCGGTGCACCAGGGTGCCCCGGACCAGCCAGTCCGGGGCGTACTTGGGCAGATCCTTCTCAAAGAACGAGGGTTCGGCGACACCGTCCGGCCAGCGCTTGCGGGTGGCCGGCCGGCCGGCGAGATGCGGCAGCATGACCTCGGCGATCGACGTGTAGTACCCGAAGACATCTGCTTTGGTGGTGGGTCCGACGCCGTCCGTCGCCGGATAGAGGACCTTGTCCGGGTTGGTCAGCTTGACCAAAGGTCCCTTGGTGGCGCCCGGCGGCCACATGTCAATCACCACGCCAACGTATTACCCGCTGATACCCTGAGCCAATGAAGAAGTCGTCGAAGGCCCCTGGACTGGAGTTCGCAGCAACGATGGTTGCGGCACTGGCCGGCACCGCTCTGGTGGGCGCACCGATCGCCGCCGCGGATCCCAACGACTGGGTTCCGTACTGCACTGCGGGTCAGGTCCCGGAACCCGGGGAGTGCCTTCCCGCGCCGAACAGCGTCTACATCGACGACGCCCCGGGGGCCAACCCCGAGATTCCCCTTGGCCTGAATCCCGAGCTAGTCCCAGCGATCTAACCCGGGCTATCCGGTCTTCGGCATACTGGTCTCATGCGTTCCATCTGGAAGGGTTCTGTCGCGTTCGGTCTGGTCAACGTGCCGGTGAAGGTCTACAGCGCCACCGAGGACCACGACCTGAAGTTTCACCAGGTGCACGCAGCGGACAATGGCCGAATCAAGTACCAGCGTGTCTGCGGTGACTGCGATGAGGTGGTGGAGTACCGGGACATCGCCAAGGCCTACGAGGCAGACAGTGGACAGACCGTGGTGATCACCGAAGAGGACATCGCCACCCTGCCGGAGGAACGCAGCCACGAGATCGCGGTCCTGGAGTTCGTTCCCGCCGCCGAGATCGACCCACTGCTCTACGACCGCAGCTACTTTCTGGAACCGGATGGCAAATCCTCGAAATCCTATGTGCTGCTTGCCAAGGCGCTTGCCTCGACGGACCGGGTCGCCATCGTCCACTTCGCATTGCGCAACAAGACCCGACTGGCGGCTCTGCGCATCAAGGACTTCGGCAAGAGCAAAGTCATGGTGGTGCACACACTGCTGTGGCCGGATGAGATCCGCGAGCCGCACTTTCCGGCACTCGGTGGAGACGTCGAGGTCCGGGCCCCCGAACTGAAGATGGCCGGGCAGGTGGTGGAGTCGATGGCCGGAGACTTCAACCCCGAGCAGTACACCGACACCTACCAGGAACAACTGCAGGTGCTCGTCGAGTCGAAGCTCGCCGGTGGGCAGGCTTTCGCCACAACGGAAGCTCCCGCCAAGCTCGACGAAACCGAAGACGTCTCCGATCTGCTGGCCAAGCTTGAGGCCAGCGTGCGCCGCCGACGCGAGCAGTCTGCCAACAAGGATTCCGACGCCCCGCCTCGAACGCCCGCCACGAAGGCAGCCGCCAAAAAGGCACCCGTGTCCGCCGCTGCTGCCAAAAAGGCAGCCGCCAAGAAAGCACCTGCCAAGAAGGCACCCGCGCGGAAGGTGCCCGCCAAAAAGTAGAACGTGTTACAAAAACGTTCGAAATTTCGGCTCAGAGCACCCGTCTACCTTGTTACGGTGAACCGCGACAAGGGAAGAGAGCCGATGTGATCCTGGACAGATTCCGCCTGGACGGACAAGTGGCCGTAGTCACCGGTGCCGGACGCGGGCTCGGAGCCGCGGTCGCCGTGGCGTTCGCCGAAGTCGGCGCCGACGTCCTCATCGCCGCGCGTACGAAGACCGAACTGGAGTCGGTGGCGGCCCAGATCGAGGCGGTCGGTCGGCGGGCGCACATCGTCGTCGCCGACCTCGCCCAGCCTGAGTCCACCGCCGAACTGGCCGCCCAGGCCGTCGAGGCGTTCGGCAAACTCGACATCGTCGTCAACAATGTCGGCGGCAGCATGCCCAACACGCTGCTGACCACCAGCGTCAAGGCGATGCGGGACGCGTTCACTTTCAACGTGCTCACCGCCCACGCGCTGACGGTGGCTGCAGTGCCGCTGATGCTCGAGCATTCCGGCGGCGGCAACATCATCAACATCACCTCCACGATGGGCCGCACGGCGGGCCGGGGCTTTGCGGCCTACAGCACCGCGAAAGCCGCACTGGCCCAGTACACCCGGCTCACCGCGCTGGACCTCTGCCCGCGGATCCGGGTGAACGCGATCGCACCGGGGTCCATCATGACCTCAGCGCTGGACGTGGTGGCCTCCAACGACGCCCTGCGCGAACCCATGGAGAAGGCCACCCCGATGCGCCGACTCGGCGACCCCGTCGACATCGCCGCCGCGGCCGTCTATCTCGCCTCGCCGGCCGGCAACTATCTGACCGGCAAGACCATCGAGGTCGACGGCGGGCTAATGGCGCCCAACCTCGATCTGCCCATCCCCGACCTCTGAGCCCTAACCCCCTCTGAGCCCTAACCCCCTCTGAGCCCTAACCCCGAACCCCGAAACCCAACCCCCCGAAGGAGCCCCCATGCCCATTCGCGTCGCACAGATCGGCACCGGAAACGTCGGCGGTCACGCCCTGCGGTCGCTGATCGCCAATCCCGACTACGACCTGACGGCGGTGTGGGTGTCCTCGGCGGCCAAGGCCGGTATGGACGCCGGCGAACTTGCCGGACTCGACACTGTGACCGGCATCAAAGCCACCAACGACCTTGACGAGGTGCTGGCCACCAAGCCGGACTGCGCGGTGTACAACGCGATGGCCGACAACCGGATCGTCGAGGCACTGGAGGACTATCGCCGAATCCTGGCCGCCGGCGTCAATGTTGTGGGCAGCGGGCCGGTGTTTTTGCAATGGCCCTGGAAAGTCATTCCCGACGAGATGATCACTCCGCTGGAAAACGCCGCACGCGAAGGCAATTCAAGTCTTTTCGTCAACGGAATCGACCCGGGCTTCGCCAACGATCTGTTTCCGATGGCGCTGGCCGGCACCTGCCAGAGCGTCGAGCAGGTGCGCTGTATCGAGATCGTCAACTACGCCACGTACGACAGCGCGACGGTCATGTTCGATGTGATGGGATTCGGCAAGCCGATGGACGAGATCCCGATGCTGCTCCAACCCGGAGTGCTCAGTATCGGATGGGGTTCGGTGGTCCGGCAGATCGCTGCGGGACTCGACGTGGAACTCGACGAACTGAAAGAGACCTGCATTCGCGTGCCCGCACCCGATGCCTTCGATATCGCGTCCGGACACATCCCGGCGGGCACCGCCGCCGCACTGCGGTTCGAGGTGCTCGGCATGGTCGACGGAGCGCCCGTGGTGGTGCTGGAACACATCACCCGCTTGCGCGACGACATGTGCCCGGACTGGCCGCAGCCGGCGCAGGAGGGCGGCAATTACCGCATCGAGATCACCGGCGAACCGTGCTACGCGATGGACATCTGTCTGACCAGCCCCAACGGCGACCACAACTACGCCGGCGTGCTGGCCACCGCCACCCGGATCGTCAATGCGATCCCCGCTGTGATCGCCGCGGAACCAGGCATCCGAACCACCCTTGACCTGCCCCTGGTCACCGGCAGAGGGCTGTACGCTGGCCGCAAAGACTAGGCCGCCGCTATGGGAGGGCCGCTACGGGAGGATAAGGTGCCGACCTTGACCAGGTTGGCGCCCAACCGGATAGCCCGAGTCCTGGTAGCCACTGCCGCAACCGGTTTCGCGCTGACCGCTGCCGCGGCCGCTGGTGCCGACACCCAACTCATCACTGATTGCCCGCAGCCGACCGAGACCAACGGGGTGATCATGGCCGACACCGTGACCGAATGCCCCACCCCCGGCAACGTCGAGATCAATGCCGCACCGCAGATTACCGACTATCCCTATCCGTGGAACGACGAGTTTTACGGTTCGGCCCTGATCATCGGCGGCTTCGGGCGCGGCTACCGCTGACATGTTGCCGACGCGCAACGCCGTCAAGCCCGGTTGGACCCTGCTCGGGCCGGCCTTCGTCGCCGCAATCGCCTACGTCGACCCCGGCAACATCGCGGCCAACGTCAGCGCAGGCTCGCAGTTCGGCTTCCTGCTGGTCTGGGTGATCGTTGCGGCGAACGTGATGGCTGGCCTGGTGCAGTACCTCAGCGCCAAACTAGGCCTGGTCACCGGTGCCACGCTGCCGGAAGCGGTGCGCGACCGAACCCGAACACCGACCCGGATCGCCTACTGGGCACAGGCTGAACTGGTCGCCATCGCCACCGACGTCGCCGAGATCATCGGCGGCGCGATCGCCCTGCATCTGCTGTTCGGACTTCCGCTGATTCTCGGCGGAATCATCACCGGTGCGGTGTCGCTGCTACTGCTGCTGGTCGGCGACCGCAACGGCCCGCGAGTCTTCGAGCGGGTCATCGTCGGAATGCTGCTGATCATCACCATCGGCTTCCTGGCGTCTCTGGTGGTGAACCCGCCGCCGGCCGCAGCGGTGATCGGTGGTCTGGTTCCCCGGTTCGACGGCGTGCAGAGCGTCCTTCTGGCCACGGCAATGCTCGGAGCGACGGTGATGCCGCACGCGGTCTACATGCATTCCGGACTGGCCCGCGAACGGCATGGCCACCCGGCACCGGGTCCCGGGCGGGCGATGTTGCTGCGGGTAACCCGCTGGGACGTCGGCATCGCGATGCTCGTCGCCGGCGCGGTGAACCTGGCACTGTTGCTGCTGGCGGCAACCAACCTGCGCGGCCGCGACGGCACCGACACCATCGAGGGCGCGCATGCCGCGGTCGGGCAGACCCTCGGCCCCGCGGTCGCCCTGTTATTCGCCGTCGGATTACTCGCCTCGGGCCTGGCGTCGGCGTCGGTGGGCGCCTACGCCGGGGCGATGATCATGCAGGGCCTGCTGCGCAGGTCCTACCCGGCGCTGGTGCGCCGCCTCGTCACGCTCGTGCCGGCGCTGGCGGTGCTGGCCAGCGGAGTGGATCCGACCCGCGCCCTGGTGCTCTCCCAGGTGGTGCTGTCATTCGGTATTCCGTTCGCGCTGGTGCCCCTAATGCGTTTGACCGCCAACCGGGACGTCATGGGCGACGACGCGAACTCAACGCTGACCTCGGTGCTGGGTTGGTCGGTGGCCGGCGTCATCACGGCGCTCAACGTTGCCCTGATTTACCTGACTATTTTTTGACGTTCCTGTCATTGGCGCGTGCCGGTGATAGGCGTCACATCAGACCCATCCGCTCGGCGGCCCGCTCCGAATCACGGTCATGGCAATCGTGACGACCAGCGCGCTCTACCCCACCAGGGTCACCCACCTGCACCGATCGCCCGTTCAGCACTATGCCGAGCACCGCAGCTATACCTGGCACGTCGATCTCGACGACCTCCCCCAGCTGCCGCGCTGGCTGCGGCCGTTTGCCCGGTTCGAGGGCGCCGACCATTTCGACGGCCAATCCGGCGACACCATCCGCCAGCGGGTCGATGCCTTCCTCGCCACGCACGGGGTTTTTCTTCCCGGCGGCCGAATAACTGCGATGTTGATGCCACGGGTGCTCGGGCGAGCGTTCAACCCACTGAGCCTGTTCTGGTGCCACGACGCCGGCGGCGCACTGCGTTGCGTCGTCGCCGAAGTGCAGAACGTCCGCGGTGAGCGAACCGCGTACCTGGTACCGCCGGGCGAGGACGGGCCGGTGCCGGTCGTCGGCACACCCCGCAACGCGGGGTTGCAGGACGGCTACTTCCTGGTGCGGGTGCCCGAGCCCGGGGAACAGCTCGATCTCACGGTGTCGCAGCATCGCGACAGTCACGCCGCGATGGTCGCCACCTGGCGCGGCGACCGACGCCCCGCTACCGTCGGCCAGATTCTGCTGATGCAGCTCACCAATCCGCTGGCACCGCAGATGGCAGCACTCGGTCTACGCTTCCAAGCGCTGGTGATGCGCATGCGCGGCGTCCCGGTCACGTCGCGGACCGGCACCCGGACTATCCACGCCCCGGCAGTCCAGGGCGCCGGATGGCCCGCCGGCGCCCGCTCGCTGGCGCCGCTGTGATGCAAGTCCTTGACCGCGCCGCCGACGGTGCGGTTACGCTTCCGGACAATGCCCCCGACTTCGAGTGGTTCCGGCCGATGACGACCGTCGACCTCGACGTGCTGCTTCGCCGCGTCGCCCACCGCGATTCCGAGGCATTCGCCGCCCTCTACGACGCCACCCGATCGAGGGTCTACGGCATGGTGGCCCGGGTGCTACGCGACCGCGGATACAGCGAAGAGACCACCCAGGACGTTTATCTCCAGGTGTGGCGGACGGCCGAGAGCTACGACCCCGCATCGGGAAGCGCACTGGCCTGGCTGCTCACCCTGGCTCACCGCCGTGCGGTGGACCGCGTCCGCGCCGAACAAGCCGCCGGCCAACGCGACGCGCGCTACGGGGCAGCGACGGCGGACCGGCCCACCGACCACGTGAGCGACGAGGTGATCGCCGGCGAGGAACGCCAACGAGTCGCCGCGTGCATGGAAGGCCTGACCGATCTGCAGCGCGAATGCCTCGAACTCGCTTACTACCAGGGCCTGACCTACGTCCAAGTCTCGGAGCGGCTGTCGGCGAACCTGGCCACGGTGAAATCACGGATGCGTGACGGGCTGCGCGGTCTGCGCAACTGCCTGGGTGCGGGATGAGGGAACAGCGATGAGTCAACCCCACTCCCCGGACGCAGACCTGCTGGAACTGGCGGTGCCCTACGCGCTGCACGCGCTTCCCGACGACGAACGGAACGCCCTCGAGAGCCGGGTGGTCGTGGCCGGGTCGGCCGTGGCCGATGCCTTCTACGACGAAGTGCGAGCGGTTCGCGAGACCATGGCCGTGGTGTCGGTAGCCAACGCCACGGAACCTCCGGCTGACTTACGCGATCGACTGCTCGCGGCGATCGCCGACGACAACGTGCGGGTGCTGCCGTCGAAGCCGCGCCGCCGCACCGCGTGGATGTCGGCGGCCGCCGCTCTGGCGATCGGAATCACCGCCGCGGGAATCGGTCTTTCCCTGCGGCCTCCCGCACCGCAGCCGTCGACCGCGCAGCAGGTATTCGCCGCTGCCGACGTGCATACCATCTCCGGCGCGATCCCGGCCGGCGGCACCGCGACCGTGGTGTTCTCCCGGGACCGCAACGCGGGCGTGCTGGTCATGAACGACGTGCCGCCACCGGCACCCGGCACCGTCTACCAGATGTGGCTCATCAGCGACGGCGCCACCACCTCCGCCGGGACCATGGACGCCGAGGCGGTAGCCCCGTCGACGACAGCGGTACTCGATAACCTCGGCGACTCGAAGAAACTGGCATTCACCGTCGAGCCTGGTTCGGGTTCGACCCGGCCCACCGGACCGCTCATCGCTGAACTGCCGCTGCTCTGATTCGCCGATGACAAAAGATTTCCGTTTCGGTATCGGACTGCGGTCAATCAAATCGGCGGATCGCCTGCGCGAGAAGGTACGTAAGTTCGAGGGTCTCGGATTCGATGTTGTTCATTTTCCCGATCACATCGGGGCGCCCGCACCCTTTCCCGCGATGGTGGCTGCCGCCGAAGCGGCACGCACCATCCGGGTGGGCACCTTCGTACTCAATGCCGCGTTCTACTCGCCCGCATTGCTTGCCCGCGATGCGGTCGACACCGATCTACTCTCCGATGGCCGACTCGAACTCGGCCTGGGAACCGGGTATGTGCGGGAAGAATTCGAGGCCGCCGAAATTCCGTATCCCAGCGCGGGGGAACGGGTTGCGCACCTGCGTCATGTGACGACCTACCTGAAAGGCGTCGCTCCGTCGATCCCACTGCTGATCGCCGGCAACGGCGACAAAGTACTCACGATCGCGGCGCAGCACGCCGACATCATCGGATTCACCGGCGGCGGACTACCCGATGGCTCCGGCACCGACCCGATGGCTGAACGCGTGGACTTCGTTCGCGGTGCCGCCGGAGACCGCTTCGCCGACCTCGAACTCAACCTCGCGATCACCGCGGTGCCGACCGACTCCTCGGGCATTCCGGATCTCACGCTCACCCGGGCCTACTTCCCCGGCGCCAGCGATGAGCAACTCATGGCCATGCCCACCGTGCTGAGCGGAACCCCGACCGACATCATCGACACGCTTCGCAGACTGCGCGACAGTTACGGCGTCACCTACTTCACCGTGCAGGATTATCACGGCCCGTACTTCTCGCAGGCGATCAGCGCGTTGCGATGAGCGCAACGGTGATCGGGCGCTGAGTGATCGGACGCTGAGTGATCGGGCGCTGGGCAAAGGGCGGTAAGCTGCGATCCGGTCCGCCCCCGTAGCTCAGGGGATAGAGCACGGCTCTCCTAAAGCCGGTGTCGCATGTTCGAATCATGCCGGGGGCACGGGCGCGTTTTTTTGGATGACGCGATTGCCCGAAGCGATACGAGAAAGCCCCGAACCTTGGCGGCTCGGGGCTCTCTCGCTATCTTGCGTCAGCTATGCGCTGCCATGCTCAGCTTGCGTCGGTGGCCGACCCAGCGGTCGCACGGGCGGCACTGGCCTTGGCCTGGCCGGCTGCACGGGCGGCCTTGGCGACCACCCGACCGCTCACCGAGCGCTCGGCGCGAACGCTGTCGGCTTTCGCGGTCCCCGCGGCGCTGTTGTCGCCGGCCTCGGCGACCTCTACCGCGGAGCGAGCTGCCGCTACCGACGGAATGCTCGCCGCGGCGGCCGCGCCAGCCTTGACCGCACTGGCCTTCAGCGCGGCGACGGGTGCCGGTGCCGCCTGAATTCCGAGCTGGCTGGTGACGTAGGAGACCAGGCCGGGGATCCCGGTGGCCGAACCGTTGTAACCACTGAAGTAGGCGGTGGCCAGCAGTGAATTGCCGACCGCGACCGGGCCGAGGTTGAACCGCGGAACCAGGGACGTCGCGCCCAGCACGAGGCCCTGCACCAAGTCGGCCGGCGGGACGCCGATCTGGCTAGTGACGTAGCTGACGACACCGTCCACGCCGGTAGCCGAGCCGTTGTAGCCGTCGTAGTAGGCGTTGGCCAGCAATGAGTTGCCGACCGCCACCGGGCCGATGTTGAAGACCGGGATCATCGCGGTGACCGCGATGACCTCAGCCTGGTTGTTGGCGAGGAAATCGGTGACGAAAGATCCGAAGCCGCCGCCGCCCCAGCCGTCGTGGTCGTCGTCGTCGTCATCGTCGTCATCGTCGTCATCGTCGGAGTAGCCGTTCCCCTGGTACTCATCGTCATCGTCGTCATCGTCGTCGGATCCGGCGCCGAAGTAACCGATGTACACATCGCCCTTGACCTTCCAACCGCCGCCTTTGGAGTGCGACAGCAGGTCGATATCGGCTGCCACCGGGGTCGCCTCGGGCGTCGGAACGGCGGCGTTGCCGATGGCGGCAGGCGTCGTGGCGATCAGTGCGCCGACAGTGGCAAGCGCCACCCCGGTCAAGGCGAACGGCCTTGTGGAACTATTCATGTCTCTGATTCCCCCTGAAGAGTTAGCCAGCGAACTTCGCGGACCTATGACCTGTCTAATACATTCCTGAACGTAGCATAAGGGCCCTTAGTCCTCAGGTTTGCCCGGCACAAACCGACACGGGGCCGCAGGCCGTCGGGAGTAGCCTGGGCCGGTGAGTCCTCGCGTGTGGATCCTCGGTGGATACCAGAGCGACTTCGCCCGCAATCTGAGCCGGGAGGGCCGGGATTTCGCCGATCTGACCCGCGAGGTGGTGGACCAGACCCTGGCCGACGCGATGATCGACGCCTCCGACATCGGCGTGGTTCACGTCGCCAACGCCTTCGGAGAGTTGTTCGCCGGCCAGGGGCACCTCGGTGCCATGCCGGCGACGGTGTGCGACGGCCTCTGGGACACTCCGGCAACGCGGCATGAGGCGGCCTGCGCGTCGGGCAGCGTCGCCGCACTGGCCGCGATCGCCGATCTGCGGGCCGGGAATTACCGGACCGCCCTGGTCATCGGCCTGGAATTGGAGAAGACCGTGCCCGGCGACACCGCCGCCCGGCATCTGGGCGCGGCCGCCTGGACCGGCCACGAGGGCGCCGACGCGAAGTTCCTATGGCCGTCGATGTTCGCCGAGATAGCCGACGAATATGACCGCCGATTCGGCATCGACGACACTCACCTACACGCGATCGCCGCCCTCAATCTCGCCAACGCCCGCCGCAATCCCAACGCCCAGACCCGCGACTGGCAGGTACCTGATCTGATCACCGCCGGTGGCGACGACTCGGTCAACCCACCCGTGGAGGGCCGGATCCGAAGATTCGACTGCAGTCAGATGACCGACGGCGGTGCCGGCGTGGTCCTCGTTGGCGACGATTTCCTTCGCGAGCACCCCGGCATGCGGCCGATCGGGCTGATCCAGGGATGGGGACACCGCACCGTAGGACTGGGTCTGCGCCAGAAACTCGACCGCGACGCCGGCAATCCCTATGTCCTTCCGCATGTGCGCGCCGCGGTGCACGACGCGTTTGGCCGCGCCCGAGTGGTTCTCGACGACCTGGACGGATTCGAAGTGCACGACTGCTTCACTCCAAGTGAATATCTGGCCATCGACCACATCGGACTGACCGGGCCGGGCGAGTCCTGGAAGGCGATCGAGGGTGGGGACATCGAGATCGACGGGCGCCTGCCGATCAATCCGAGTGGCGGCCTCATCGGTGGCGGCCACCCGGTCGGCGCCTCCGGCATCCGGATGATGCTTGACGCCGCCAAACAGGTCAGCGGCCTGGCCGGCGACTACCAGGTGCGCGGCGCGCGACGGTTCGGCACCCTCAATTTCGGCGGAAGCACCGCGACCACAGTCAGTTTCGTAATCGGCGCCGGCGAGGGTGAATTGATCGGTAGCCCGTAATGGACGGCAGCAGGTAATGGACGTTGAGATCGTCGGCAAGTTCCTATCGACCCTGCCCGAGGACGACGACCACCCGTACCGGAGTGGACCGTGGCGGCCGCAGACCACCGAGTGGCACGCCGATGATCTGATCATCGTCGAGGGTGAGATCCCCGCCGACCTCGACGGAATCTATCTTCGCAACACTGAGAATCCGCTGCATCCCGCAATGAAGTCCTACCACCCCTTCGACGGCGACGCGATGCTGCACATCGTCGGCTTCCGGGACGGAAAAGCGTTCTACCGCAACCGCTTTGTGCGAACCGAGGCGTTCGAGGCCGAAAACGATGCCGGCGGACCACTGTGGCCGGGACTGGCCGAACCGCTATCGCTCGCCAGGGTCGACCACGGCTGGGGCGCGCGAACGCTGCTCAAGGACGCCTCAAGTACCGACGTGGTGGTGCACCGCGGTACCGCACTCACGAGTTTCTATCAATGCGGCGACCTTTACCGCATCGACCCCTACACCGGTAGCACCCTCGGCAGAGAGACATTCAACGGCCGATTCCCGTTCGACTGGGGAGTTTCGGCGCATCCGAAGGTCGATGACCGTACCGACGAGATGCTGTTCTTCAACTACAGCAAACGCTCGCCCTACCTGCATTACGGGGTGGTCGACGCACACAACGACCTGGTGCATTACGTCGATGTTCCGCTTCCCGGCCCACGCTTACCGCACGACATGGCGTTCACCCGCAATTACGCCATCTTCAACGACTTTCCATTGTTCTGGGATCCGGAACTGCTGAAAAAGGACGTCCACGTCGCTCGCTTCCACCGGGATATGCCGTCTCGGTTCGCGGTGCTGCCGCGACGGGGTGACGCCGCCGACATCCGCTGGTTCGAAGCCGATCCAACCTTCGTCCTGCATTTCACCAACGCCTACGAGGACGGCGACGAGATCGTGCTGGACGGATTCTTCCAGGGCGACCCCGAGCCAGCCGACACCGGCGACGGATCCCAGTGGCAGCGCGCTTTCCGGTTCCTCGCTCTGGACCGGATGCAGTCCCGCCTCCACCGGTGGCGGCTGAACATGCTGACCGGTGCCGCGAAAGAGGAACCGTTGAGCGACAGCATCTCCGAGTTTGGGACGATCAACGCCGGCCATAGCGGCGAGCCTTACCGCTATGCCTACGCGGCCACCGCCAAGCCCGGGTGGTTTCTGTTCGACGGCCTTATTCGCCATGACGTGCTCACCGGTGTCGAACAGCGCCACCGGTTCGCCGACGGCGTCTATGGCAGTGAGACGGCAATGGCGCCGCGAAGAGGTTCCCGCGCCGAGGATGACGGCTATCTGATCACGCTGACCACAGACATGAATGCCGACGCCTCCTACTGTCTGGTGTTCGAAGCCGCGCGCTTGGCAGACGGTCCGGTCTGCAAACTGCAACTGCCCGAACGTATTTCCAGCGGCACGCATGCGACCTGGGTTTCCGGCTCCGCCGTGCGCCGGTGGCACCAGATGGACTCGGCGGCCGATGCAATCGGACTCGCCGGTGCCGGCCGGTGACCGGACATGGAGCGGGAGGCTCAGTTCCTGACCGATCAGCGCGATCCTTGCTCAGCCAGGCGGCAGTAGCTGGAACCCCTTGAGGATCGTCGCCGAATCAGCGACGTAGGTCTTGTCGTCGGGCCTGATGGTCTGCACGGTCAGCGTTGCAATGTAGTTGGCTTCGCTGCTCCGGTAGACCGCGCTCACCGCACTCGCCGTCCGGGGCGGCACCGGCGGGATCTTAGGTCCTAGTTTCACCTCGGGCGCGGTGTATGTAGACGACAGCGCGGTCGCTCCACACACCTGCCCCGGACTTGTACTCACGTCGGTCAGCTTCAGCTTCGTGACGAGCTGTTCGTTCTGCGCCTCGAGAACCTTCTCCGGTTTGGGGATCTCGGAGCCGATTTTCTGCAGCGTCACCACCGCGTTGGGCGTGAAGCCGTCCACGGTCAGGGCGGGGTTGCGGATCGCGAACCGGATGGACTCGTTATCCATCTTGGTGCTGCGCTCCCAACCGGTCGGCAGGGGAATCCGCATCTTCGGCTCCTGGTCGGTGCGGGTCGGAACGTCGCTGAGAGCGGCCGAGACCTCTGCGCACTTCTCGGCGCTGGGCTTGGAGCCCGAACAACCGGTGATGGCGAGCGCCACAACCACGACGACCCCGCAGGCAAGGCGACACCCGCTTCCCTTCGGAACCACCATCTGCTTCCCTTCGGAACCGGCTTCACTGCGCATCGATGCGAATCCCGACCGAGCCTACCGGCGCACCGGCAGCAAAGCCCGCAGCGGCGGCCGGTCAACCGCTGAATAGGGTCAATTACTGAATAGCGGTCAATTACTGAATAGGGCCGAGGCCAACGCCCACACCGAACACGCCAGCGCTGCGAGCGCGCACACCGCACCGATGTAGAACCCGTACCCGGCGGCCACCGGCGGTGCGACATTAGCGCGGAAATACCACCAGGTCAGCACGGCCACCAGGGCCGAGATCACCACCGCGGCCAAGGCGGCCAGTCGCGGCGAGAGATCGCGCGCCGCCATTGCCCCGAGGACGATCAGTACCGAGGACAGCAACACGATGAGTTGCCCGGCACCGAACCGAGGCGGCAACTCAATGCTGCCGAGAGTTCCGCCGATCGCACTGGCGCGGCCGCCGCCGCCGACCGGGGAGGTCAGCCAGGGCAGCCAGGCACTGACCGAGAGGCCCGCCGCAGCCAGGGCCACCAGCCACCCCGGACGCAGGCGTGCCATCCTCGAACCCTAACCGTTGCATCCGGCCCGGTAATTTTTCACGGGCCCGCCGGTGCCAGGGGAAGCGGCGCCAGGGAATGATAGGGCGATGACCGACGTCCCGGAGTGGATCCGCCGGCTGGATCTGGCCCCGCACCCCGAAGGCGGTTGGTTCCGCGAAACCTGGCGCAGCGAACTGACATTGGCTCCCGCCGCGCTCCCGCCGCACTACGACGGCCCGCGCGCCGCCGGCACCGCGATCCTCTTTGCCCTACTGCCCGGCGAGGAGTCTGCCTGGCACACCGTGCGCAGCGCGGAACTGTGGCTGCACCATCGGGGCAGTCCGGTGGCCCTGGAGTTCGGTCCCGACCAACCCGGTGCGATGACCTTCCTGCTCGGTTCGGACGTCGAAGCCGGCCAGCACCCTCAGGTGCTGGTGCCGGCCGGGCACTGGCAGCGGGCCCGCCCGCGCGGCACCGAGCCGGCCCTGGTCAGTTGCGTCGTGGTGCCCGGCTTCGACTTCGCGGATTTCGCCCTGGGGCGGTGAACACGGCCCGATTTGCCCAGTAGCGTTGGGCGTATGCCTGGCCACATCATCGTCTGCGGCGAGGATGCGCTCGCAAGGCGGATCATC
>CAIWCQ010000271.1 GCA_903911165.1 uncultured Actinomycetes bacterium
CCTCACCGGTCGACTTCATCTCCGGGCCGAGTAGTGAGTCCACGCCTGAGCCGTCGACACGCCGGAATCGGCGGAACGGCAGCACCGCCTCCTTTACCGCGATCGGCGCACGGGGATCGGGGCTGGATCCGTCACCGACAGCCGCCAGCATGCCCTCTTGTCGAAGCTGGGCGATGCTGGTGCCCAACATGATTCGAGCACACGCCTTCGCCAGTGGTACCGCGGTGGCCTTCGAGACGAACGGTACGGTCCGACTGGCCCGGGGGTTCGCCTCCAGCACATAAAGCACATCGTCCTTGGGCGCGTACTGCACGTTGAGCAATCCGACGACACCGACCCCGTGTGCGATCGCCTCGGTGGCGCGCCGCACCGCCTCGATATCGCTACGGCCAAGGGTGACCGGCGGCAGTGCGCAGGCCGAGTCGCCGGAATGGATACCGGCCTCCTCGATGTGCTCCATCACTCCACCGATGTACACCTCGGTTCCGTCGCACAGTGCGTCGACATCGATCTCGATGGCGTCCTCGAGAAACCTGTCGACCAGAACCGGATGGTCGGGCGAGAGTTGAGTGGCGCGGGTGATGTAGCCGTGCAGGGTTTGCTCGTCATAGACGATCTCCATCCCCCGTCCACCGAGCACATAGCTCGGCCGCACCAGCACCGGATAACCGATCGTCGCGGCAATCTCCCGGGCCTGCTCGAAACTGGTTGCGGTGCCGAACTTCGGCGCGGGCAACCCGGCGTCGAGGAGCACCTGACCGAACCTGCCACGGTCTTCAGCGAGATCGATGGCCTCGGGTCGGGTGCCGACAATGGGCACACCGGCGTCGGCGAGGCGCTGGGCAAGCCCCAGCGGGGTCTGTCCGCCGAGTTGGACGATCACTCCCACAACGCCGGGGCCGCCTGCGCCGGAGCGGGATTCGGAGTGGAAAACCTCCAGGACGTCTTCGAAGGTCAGCGGCTCGAAGTAAAGCCGGTCAGCGGTGTCGTAGTCGGTCGAGACGGTCTCGGGGTTGCAGTTGATCATGACGGTCTCAAACCCGGCCTGACTCAACGTCGTCGCTGCGTGCACACAGCTGTAGTCGAACTCGATACCCTGCCCGATGCGGTTCGGACCGGAGCCGAGGATCAGCACCTTAGGTTTGTCAGTCTGCGGCGCCACCTCCGTCTCCGCCGCCGGATCGAGTTCGTAACTGGAGTAGTGATACGGGGTCTTCGCCTCGAACTCGGCCGCACACGTATCGACGGTCTTAAACACCGGATGGATGCCAAGGCGCTGCCGCAGCGACCGCACACCCGTCTCGCCGGCCAGTTCCGGACGCAGCGCAGCGATCTGACGGTCGGACAATCCGCTGTGTTTGGCCCGCCGCAGCAATTCACCGTCAAGCACGGGCGCCTCGAGCAGTTCCGCACGCAGGCTCACCAGCGTGTTGATCTGTTCGACAAACCAGGGATCGACGGCCGAGGCCTCAGCAACCTGCTCGACACTGGCGCCCATCCGCAACGCGAGCTCAATGTCGTAGAGCCGGCCTTCGGTGGGGGTGCGCAACCGAGTCAGGACGTCATCGACCCACCCCTCCTCGTCCGGGGCCGTCCAGAATCCGGTTCGAGTGGTCTCCAGCGAGCGCATCACCTTGCCGAGTGCTTCGATGAAGTTGCGGCCCAACGACATCGCCTCGCCCACCGACTTCATCGTGGTGGTCAGCGTGGGATCGGCGCCGGGGAACTTCTCGAACGCGAACCGCGGTGCCTTGACGACGACGTAGTCGAGGGTCGGTTCGAAGCAGGCCGGAGTCTGTTTGGTGATGTCATTGAGGATCTCATCGAGGGTGTAGCCGATGGCCAGTTTCGCGGCGATCTTGGCAATCGGAAAACCGGTCGCCTTCGAGGCCAGCGCCGATGAGCGCGACACCCGGGGGTTCATCTCGATCACGATGAGCCGGCCGTCCTTCGGATCGACGGCGAACTGGATGTTGCAGCCGCCCGTGTCGACGCCGACCTCCCGCAGAATCGCGATACCGAGATCGCGCATCGTCTGATACTCGCGGTCAGTCAGGGTCATAGCCGGCGCCACCGTCACCGAGTCTCCGGTGTGCACGCCCATCGGGTCGACGTTCTCGATCGAGCAAACCACGACGACGTTGTCGTTGCTGTCGCGCATTAACTCGAGCTCGTATTCCTTCCAGCCGTAGATCGACTCCTCGACCAAAACGTTCGCCGACGGCGAGGCAGTCAGCCCGTCCCCCGCCATGCGTTCGACATCCTCCAGCGACTTCGCCATCCCCGAACCCAGGCCGCCCATCGTGAAGGAGGGCCGCACTACCACCGGCAGCCCCAGCTCGGCGACGGTCTCGCGAACCTCGGCCATGGTGTAACACACTGCGCTGCGTGCGGATTCGCCGCCGACTTTGGCAACGATGTCCTTGAACTTCTGCCGATCCTCACCGCGCTGAATGGCTTCGAAGTCAGCGCCGATCAGTTCCACACCGTGGCGTTCCAATGCACCGTTCTCATGCAGGGCGACCGCGGTGTTCAGGGCGGTCTGGCCGCCGAGGGTAGCTAGAAGTGCGTCGATCGGCGTGCCGCGTTCGGCCTGTTGAACGATCACCTTTTCGACGAAATCAGCCGTGATGGGTTCGACATAGGTGTTGTCGGCGTACTCCGGATCGGTCATGATGGTGGCCGGATTGGAGTTCACCAGGCTCACCGTTAAGCCCTCGTCGCGCAACACCCGGCAGGCCTGGGTGCCGGAGTAATCGAATTCGCAGGCCTGCCCGATCACGATCGGCCCGGATCCGATGACCAGGACATGGTTCAGGTCGGTTCGGCGTGGCATTAACGCTTCCCTATCCCTGCGCGAGTGTGCGCAGATGTACACCCGCAACGGCGTGTCGGGGTACCGACACGCACGCTCGCGACGTTGAGGCGGGTCATTTGGCGCCATCCATCAGTTCGACGAACTGGTCGAAGGGGTAGTTGGCGTCATGGGGGCCCGCGGCGGCTTCGGGGTGATACTGCACCGAGAAGGCTCGACCGTCGGCGAGTTTCACGCCCTCCACCGTCCCGTCGTTGGCACAGGTATGGCTGACGATCGCCGGGCCGAAGTCGGTGTCAAACAGCTCACCGGCTTCGCCCTCAAGTGCGAAGCCGTGATTTTGCGCGGTGACCGCGACCCGACCGGTGGCGTGATCGATCACCGGAACGTTGATGCCCCGGTGGCCGAAAGTCATTTTGTAAGTGCTCCGCCCCAGTGCCCGGCCGAGGATCTGATTGCCGAAGCAGATGCCGAACAACGGGATACCCGCACCGAGGATCTCCCGAGTAACCCCTACCGCACGGTCGGCGGTGGCCGGATCGCCCGGACCGTTGGACAGGAACACGCCGTCAGGTGCGAGATCAGCGATCTGGTCAAAGGTCGCCGTCGACGGCAGTACATGCGTGCGGATCCCGCGCAGCGCAAAGTTGCGGGGTGTATTGGTCTTGATTCCGAGATCCAGGGCGACGACGCTGAACCGCTGCGGCCCTTGGGCTTCGACGATATAGCTGTACTCCGTGCTGACCTCACCGCAGAGGTCAGCGCCGAGCATCGCCGGCTGGTCACACACTCGGCGCAGCATCTCGGGTTCGGCCACGAGTGCCGCGCCGGAGAAAACACCGGCACGCATCGATCCGCGGGTGCGAAGGTGCCGAACCACCGCGCGGGTATCGATACCGGCGATCCCCACGACCCCCTGACGGATCAGTTCGTCTTCGAGCGTTCCGGTGGCCCGCCAGTTGGAAACCCTCGGCGAGGGATCTCGGACGGCATAGCCGGCCACCCAGATCTGCCCGCCGCGGCTCTCGCCATCCTCGGAGTTCCAGCCGGTGTTGCCGATCTGCGGCGCCGTGGCCACCACGATCTGGCGGTGATAGCTGGGGTCGGTCAGGGTCTCCTGGTAGCCGGACATCCCGGTGGAGAACACTGCCTCGCCGAGTGTCTCGCCGAGCGCACCGAACGCGGTGCCGGTGTAGACGCGCCCGTCCTCAAGCACCAGGACCGCCGCGGATCGGCTCATGGAACCCTCTTTCATGACGACGTCCATCGGGGGTAATCAGCGCGGTCATCGCCGCGGAAACCAGTGTCGATCTCGGTACCGGACGGCAGTCGCCAGCGGATCACCAGAATGCCACCGGTCCCCCGGGACCCACCCCCGCTACCCGCAATGACCTTGCCGGCCAGAGCCTTCTCGGTGCGGACACCGACCAACGATTCCTCGGGAATCCAGATCGGACTCGCCCCTGAGCGTTCCAGCAGGATTCCCGCCGGGTACCGGGCGAGCACCGCTTTCGATCGGTAGCCGAGGTCACCGACGGCCACCCGCTCCAGCCAATTCGGTGCCAGCGTGCTGCCCACGTACAGCCCGCGGGACGGCGGCTCGACGGCCGAGCCGAACAGATCGGGCATCGCGGGCAGTGCACCGATCAGCTCCGTCTGACGTCGCCCCCGGCGGGTCCAGCCGCGCAGCATCTGTCGGATCACCACACCGATGACGATCACAACGACGAAGCCGAAGATGTAGGTCATGGTGGCTGTGGCGGCATTCACCCGCGATCCGCCTCGCTCATATCCGGACTGCCTCGCCGTCCCTGGCGGTGATCCGTCCGCGGAGCAGCGTCGCGGTCACGGTGGCCGGCAGCGTCATCGCCTCGTAGGGCGTATTCGCCGACCGACTTGCCAGCATCGCTCCCGCAACCGTCCAGGCCGACTCAGGATCGACCACCGTGAGATTGGCCGGCTCACCGACCTCCAGTGGGCGACCATGGTCGTCGAGGCCGACGATGCGGGCCGGATTCTCACTCATCACTCTCGCCACTCCCCGCCAATCCAGCAGGCCGGGTTTCACCATCGTCGCCACCACCACTGAGAGTGCCGTCTGCAACCCGAGCATGCCAGGTCGAGCGGCTGAGAACTCGCAGCACTTCTCGTGCGCGGCGTGCGGGGCGTGGTCGGTGGCAACACAGTCGATGACCCCCTCGGCGAGTGCGGTCCGAAGCGCCTGGGCATCGCCGGCCTCCCGAAGCGGCGGGTTGACCCGGTTTCGCCCGTCATAGGTGGCCAACCTGCTGTCATCGAGCATCAGATGGTGCGGCGTGACCTCGGCGGTGATCGAGATGCCCTGCTGCTTGGCCCACCGGAGGATCTCCACAGTGCCGGCGGTGGATGCGTGACAGATGTGGACCCGGGCGCCGGCGTCGCGCGCCAGTATGGCGTCACGGGCGACGATCGACTCCTCGGCGGCCCGTGGCCAGCCCGCCAGACCCAGGCGTGCGGCGTTGGGACCCTCATGCGCGACGGCACCGACGGTCAACCTGGGCTCCTCGGCGTGCTGGGCGATCAGCACGCCGAGTCCGGCGGCGTACTCCAGGGCGCGACGCATGACCAACGGGTCGTCCACGCACACGCCATCGTCGGAGAACATCTTCACCTGTGCTGCTCCGGCGGCCATCAAGCCCATCTCGGTGAGTTGCTCACCCGCCAGGCCCATCGTCACCGCTCCGACCGGATGCACGTCCACCAAACCCACCTGCCGGCCGCGTCGCCAGACATGGTCGGTAAGGACCGCGCTGTCGGCCGGCGGATCGGTGTTCGCCATCGCGAACACCGCGGTGAATCCACCGAGTGCCGCTGCCGCTGATCCGGTTTCAATATCTTCGGCGTACTCGCGACCGGGCTCGCGCAGATGGGTGTGAAGATCCACCAGGCCGGGCAGCAGGATATGACCGGCGGCCTCGATCACCTCGGCACTGCCCGCGCTCAGCGCGGTGCCAATCTCGGCGATTTGGCCGTCCGCCAGCAGGACGTCAACCGGCTCACCCTCACCGTAGAGCAGGACGCCTTTGATCAGCACCGCTGACGGGGCCGATGCCGTCATACGCTCACCACCTCATCGGTGCCGACAAGTAGATGAAAAAGCACCGCCATGCGAACGTGAACACCATTGGAAACCTGTTGTAGCACAGCGGATTGCGGCGAATCTGCGACCGAGAAGGCAATCTCCATCCCGCGCAGCATCGGACCCGGGTGCAGCACTACGGCGTGCTTTCCAAGCATCTCTTGACGACGCTCCGAGAGTCCGTAGAGCGCCGAGTACTCCCGGACTGACGGGAAGAATCCGCCGTTCATCCGCTCGGCCTGAACCCGCAGCATCAGTACCGCATCGGCAACCGGCAACTCCGCGTCTAGGTCGTGCGAGACCGTCACGCCGGCCCATTGCCGCACGCCCACCGGCAGCAGGGTGGGCGGTGCGACGAGGACCACTTCGGCGCCGAGGGTGTGCAGTAGCGCGACGTTGGACCGCGCCACCCGGCTGTGCAGGATGTCACCGACGATCACCACCCGGCGGCCAGCCACCTCACCGAGGCGCTGCCGGATGGTGAGCGCATCGAGAAGCGCCTGGGTGGGGTGCTCGTGGGTGCCGTCGCCGGCGTTGATCACCGAGGGGCCCGAGCCGTCCTCCTCGAGCGTCCACTCCGCCAATTGTTGCGCGGCACCGGACGCCGGATGCCGAATGATCAGCGCATCGGCACCCGCGGCCCGCAGGGTCAGCGCGGTGTCGCGCAGTGACTCCCCCTTCGCCGCCGAGGATCCCGAGGCGCTGACGTTGATCACGTCGGCGCTCATCCATTTGCCGGCCACCTCGAACGACACCCGGGTGCGGGTGGAGTTCTCATAGAACATCGTGATGATGGTTCTGCCCCGCAGCGTGGGGAGCTTCTTGACGTCGCGGCCCAGCAACGCTGACCGGAACCGGTCGGCGTCGTCGAGGATCGCGGTGGCCTCGTCGCGGGTCAGGTCCGCGGCCGACAGCAGATGCCGCACAGTCATCGCTTGGGGCCTCCGTCCGGCGCGATCCAGATGCCGTCAACATCGTCGTCCTCGACGAGTCGGACTTTGACGTTCTCATTGCGCGAGGTCGGGACGTTCTTGCCGACATAGTCGGCGCGCAAAGGTAATTCGCGGTGACCGCGGTCGACCAGCACCGCCAGCTGGACAGCTGTCGGCCTGCCGATGTCGCGAAGCGCATCTAACGCCGAGCGGACCGACCGGCCGGTGTAGAGCACGTCGTCGACGAGGATCACCAGGGCGCCATCGATGCCGCCGACCGGAATCGACGTCTCCTCCAGAGCGCGGGGCGGCTTGAAGTCGAGGTCGTCGCGATACAGCGTGATATCCAGACCTCCGCGTGCGACCGTGACGCCGGAGAACTCGCGGATCTTCTCAGCCAACCGATCCGCCAGGGTGACCCCCCGGGTCGGGATGCCGAGGAGGACCACCCGCGGCGCGTCGGTGCCGTCGACAGCGGTCTTCTCGATGATCTGATGAGCGATGCGGGAAATAGTTCTACCGACGTCCGAAGCGGACATGAGTTCCCG
>CAIWCQ010000272.1 GCA_903911165.1 uncultured Actinomycetes bacterium
CTGGCCGATGAGCGCGATGCCGATGTCACCCCGACGCTGGCCGGGCTGACCATTGTGGTGACCGGGTCGCTGACCGGGTTCTCCCGCGATGAAGCCAAGGAGGCCATCATCATTCGGGGCGGCAAGGCGGCCGGGTCGGTGTCGAAGAAGACGTCGTTCGTGGTGGCCGGGGATGCACCAGGTTCGAAGTACGACAAGGCCGTCGAACTCGGCGTCCCGATTCTCGACGAGGATGGGTTCCGCGCACTGCTCGCCGGCGGGCCGTCGGTGGAGCCGTCCGCTTAACGCAGGATGCTGGCGACGATCCCGGCCAGATAGCCGAGCCTGGCGACCTCCGAGGGCCGGAAATGCGGCCCGCCGGGGCGTCCCAGCATCAGCGCGGTGGTGGGCTCGCCGAGCGGTGCGACCGCCAACGTGGTGTCCATGTCGCGCCACAGTTGCGGCACCCACTCCTGGGTCGCGTCGAGTTCGGTCGCGCGACTCAGCGGCATCCACGGCGTGGTGGCGGCCTGGGTCTGAGGAGCCCCGTGGCTGCCGGCGATCCGGTGGGCCTGGTTGTCGGCGAAACCCACCACCGTGCACCAACCCACTCGCAGTACCCGCGGGGCCTCGTCGACAAGAACCTGGAGTTTCTCGTGGTGATCACCGGCGGCGGCGACGCGGTCGATCAGCTCCAACTCGCGGTGGGCTTCCAGCAGACCGGTATGCGGTCGGATCGCTTCGACCCGCACGCCGGTGAGTGCCTCGGCGGCGGTGATCAGCATGTCCGGCATCGCCCCGGCCGGCAGGTCGATCACCAGATCATCGACCGCGTAGCCGGATCCGCGCTCGATGACGTCCAGCGAAAGGATGTCCGCACCCACCGATCCCAGGGCCACGGCGAGCGACCCTAGGCTTCCGGGCCGATCTTCGAGTTGGACCCGCAGCAGATAGGACGACACGCGCCCACCCTTACACAGCCCCGATGGGGTTGGCATTTCGGCACCGAAGGCGCCGCTAGGCTTACTCATCGTGTCCACGATCTCCCGCGACGAGGTGGCCCGGCTGGCCAAGCTGGCCCGCCTGGCCCTGACCGACGAAGAAATCAGTGGCTTTGCCGGCCAACTCGACGCGATCCTGGGCTATGTCGGTCAGATCCAGGCCGTCGACGTCACCGGCGTCGTCGCCACCGACAACCCGCTCAAGAACGTCAACGTCACCCGCCCCGATGTGGTGGCGGCGAGCCTGACCCAGACCGAGGCGCTTGCCGAGGCACCGGCGGTGGTCGACGAACGGTTCGCTGTGCCGCAGATCCTGGGGGAAGAGGCGTGAGCACCGATCTGGTCCGCCTCGACGCCGCCACCCTCGCCGCCGGGATCGCCGCCGGCGAAATCTCATCGGTCGCGCTCACCGGGGCCTGCCTGGATCAGATCGCCGCCACCGACGAGCGCTATCACGCCTTCCTACACGTGGCCGCCGATCAGGCGTTGGCCACCGCAGCCCGAGTCGACGCGTCGATCGCCGCCGGGGAGAAGCCGGCGTCGCCGTTGGCCGGGGTGCCATTGGCGCTCAAAGACGTCTTCACCGCCACCGATATGCCGACCACCTGCGGATCAAAGATCCTCGAGGGCTGGGTCTCGCCGTATGACGCGACGGTCACCGCGCGCATCCGCAGTGCCGGCATCCCGATCCTCGGCAAGACCAATATGGACGAGTTCGCGATGGGCTCCTCCACGGAGAACTCCGCCTACGGCCCCACCCGCAACCCGTGGGACACCGATCGGGTACCCGGCGGTTCCGGTGGGGGGAGCGCGGCGGCACTGGCGGCGTTCCAGGCCCCACTGGCCATCGGCTCGGACACCGGCGGGTCGATCCGTCAGCCCGCCGCCCTGACCGCGACCGTCGGCGTCAAACCGACCTACGGAACGGTCTCCCGGTACGGCCTGGTCGCCTGCGCCTCCTCGCTGGATCAAGGCGGCCCGTGCGCGCGAACGGTTCTCGACACCGCTTTGCTGCACGCGGTGATCGCCGGCCACGACCCCCGCGACTCCACCTCGCTGGACGTCGCGATCCCCGATGTGGTGGGCGCGGCCAAGGCTGGTTCGGTAGGGGACCTCACCGGCGTGCGGATCGGTGTGGTCAAGCAGTTGCGCAGCGGTGAGGGTTTTCAGCCGGGCGTGCTGGCATCGTTCAATGCCGCCGTCGAGGCACTCACCGCGCTGGGCGCCGAGGTCAGCGAGGTCGATTGCCCGCACCTGGACTACTCGCTGTCGGCGTACTACTTGATCCTGCCCTCGGAGGTGTCGAGCAATCTGGCGCGGTTCGACGCCATGCGCTACGGCCTGCGAGTGGGTGACGACGGCAGTAGGAGCGCCGAGGAGGTGATGGCGCTGACCCGGGCAGCCGGTTTTGGCCCGGAAGTCAAGCGCCGCATCATGATCGGCACCTACGCGTTGTCGGCCGGCTACTACGACGCCTACTACAACCAGGCGCAGAAGGTCCGCACGCTGATCGCGCGCGACCTCGACGAGGCCTATGCCAAAGTCGACGTCCTGGTGTCCCCGGCCACACCCACGACGGCGTTCCGGCTGGGGGAGAAGGTCGACGACCCGCTGGCGATGTACCTGTTCGACCTGTGCACGCTTCCGCTAAACCTGGCCGGGCACTGCGGAATGTCGGTACCCTCGGGGCTGTCCGTGGACGACGATCTGCCGGTGGGCCTGCAGATCATGGCCCCGGCGATGGCTGATGACCGGCTCTATCGGGTGGGTGCGGCCTATGAGGCGGCTCGCGGGCCGTTGCCGTCGGCTGTTCGGATCGGACTGTAGAGCGGAGAGGATTGGATATGGGCAAAACATTGATCTTCGGACACACGAATCCGGATACCGATTCAATTTGTTCGGCGCTGGCGTATGCGGATTTGAAAACGAAAATCGGTGCCGACGTCGAGGCGGTGCGACTCGGTGCGGTGAGCGCCGAGACCCAGTTCGTGCTGGATACGTTCACAACGGAGGCGCCGCGATTGGTGGAGTCGGTGGCCGGCGAGGCAACGCAGGTCATTCTCGTCGATCACAATGAGCGCCAGCAGAGCGCGAGTGATATCGGCGACGTCACCATTGCCGAAGTGATCGATCATCACCGGATCGCCAACTTCGAGACCGCGGGACCGCTTTACTACCGCGCGGAGCCGGTCGGTTGCACCGCGACGATTGTATTCAAAATGTTCAAAGAATCCGGTGTGGCCGTCAGTCAGCAGATCGGCGGTCTGATGCTGTCCGCCATCATCTCCGACACCCTGCTGCTTAAATCCCCGACGTGCACCCCGGAGGACATCGCGGCTGCGCAGGAACTTGCCGTTATCGCCGGCGTCGATCTGCAGACCTACGGTCTGGAGTTACTCAAGGCCGGCGCGAATTTGCGCGCCCGATCCATCGCGCAACTGGTTTCGACGGACTCGAAGGAGTTCTCAATGGGCGAGGCCAAGGTGGAAATCGCTCAGGTCACCGCGATTGACGTCGACGACGTGTTGTCTCGCCAGAACGAGTTGGAGGCGGCGCTGCGCGATATCGTCGCCGCGAAGGGGCTGGATCTGTTCCTGTTCGTCGTCACCGACATCCTCAACAATGATTCGGTCGCGGTGGCAGTGGGCCCACGTGCTGCCACCGTCGAAACGGCCTATGACGTGACGCTGGAGAACAACCGCGCACGCCTGAAGGGCGTGGTGTCGCGCAAATTGCAGATCGTCCCGGTGCTGACGGAGACGTTCAGCAGAGGGTGATCCCCGCTGTAGCCGGGTTCCGGCCTCAGCCCAGCAAGGACTGTGCGGCCGCCTCGCCGCTGGCGTAGGCCCCGTGCACGGTTCCGGCATGGTCGCGCGAACACGCCTCGCCGGCGAAGACACGACGCCCGTCGGGCTCAGCGAGCGCATCGCGGTCCGCCAGCGAAGCGCCGACGCCGATGAACGAGTAGCTTCCCAAGGAAAAAGGATCGACCGACCACGCTGAGCGGAGCAGCCCGGTGGGCGGGGATAACTCCGGGAATGCCGGTTCCAGCGCGCTCGACGCACTCGCGATCACCTCCGCGTCGGACATGGTTTCGACCACCCGGGCGAACTCCCCGGCGTTGAACATCATCAGCGCGGGCACGTCGACCAGGCCGGTGAGACTCAGGGACTCCACCCACTGACCGCGCCGCGACGGCGCCGGAACGATGTCGATGAGCTCCGCGTCGTCCGGCCAGAATTGAGATTCGAAGCGCAGGCAGCTCTTCGAGAGCGCACCCATCCCGAGTGTGGCGATGGCCCTCGACTTCTGCTCCGGAAGCGCCGGCGAGAACCGGATCGAGCCCGCCTTCAGGACACCGAGTGGCACCGTGACGACCACGGACTGCGCCTCGAAACTGCCCTGCGAGGTGACGACGACCGCACGATCGCCCGCGGTGTCGATGCTTGTGACGACGTGGCCGAGGCGTACATCGAGCCCGTTCGCCACCGCCGCAACGACCTGGTCGTAGCCCCCGGGTAGGAGGGCGTCGCCGCCGCCCTCTCCGGCGCCGTCGTCGAAGTGGTTGGCGGAGAGATCGACTGCGTCGGTGGCGTACTCGTGTTCGATCGACTCGGTGATGCCCATCTCGACGTTGAGTAGCTCCGACGGGTCGAGATCTGCGGCGGCGATGGCGCGGTCGAGCGCGGCCCGAAGTGGTTCGTCGGTGTCGGGGGAGCCCGCGCGGCCCGCCTCGACCAATTCGGCCACCTGTTCCTCGATGTCGTCGAGTGCATCGTCGCCAAGTCGCTGGCCGTCGGCGCCATACGTGAGGGACTCGTAGTCGGTGGCCTGCGTTGTGATTCCCTTCGCCGCGGCCAGGGCAGCGATCGGATTGTTCTCGACCCCGTGGATCCAGGACGCGCCGAGCTCCACCGGAACGCCCCAGGAGCGATCCGTGTAGATGCGACCGCCCAGGCGATCACGCGCCTCGAGCACAATGACCCGGCGTCCATTGGCAACGAGCACCTCGGCGGCGCGCAGTCCGGCGATCCCGGCGCCGATGACGAGCACGTCCGCAGTGCGGCCAGTCGAGGCATTGGGCCCAGTCGAGGTATTGGGCCCAGTCGAGGCAGGCGCAGGTACCGAGTTCGAGGACGAGGCCGAGGACTGTTCGGGCCCGGAGCTTCCGCAGCCGGCGGCCAGGCTCGCGGGCACGGCCAGGGCGACCAGCCGAACAAAGTCACGACGCGGTAGGTAGATCATGCCAGCGAGGTTATCGCTCCATGGCGGGGGTTGAGGCGGTTAGATGGAGCCCATGCGTATCGGAGTCCTCACCGGCGGCGGCGACTGCCCCGGCCTCAATGCCGTCATCCGCGCCGTGGTGCGGACCTGCGACGCCCGCTACGACTCCACGGTGGTCGGATTCCAGGACGGCTGGCGGGGCCTGCTGGAGAACCGGCGCATCCAGCTATACAACGACGATCGCAACGAGCGACTGCTGGCCAAGGGCGGCACCATGCTCGGCACTGCCCGGACCAACCCGGAGAAACTGCGTGCCGGTCTGGCCGATATCAAACAGACGCTGGAGGACAACGGGATCGACGTGCTGATCCCGATCGGCGGCGAAGGAACACTGACCGCTGCGCACTGGCTCAATGAGGAGGGCGTTCCGGTGGTCGGGGTTCCCAAGACCATCGATAACGACATCGACTGCACCGATGTGACGTTCGGCCACGACACCGCCCTGCAGATCGCCACCGAGGCCATCGACCGTCTGCACAGCACCGCGGAGTCCCATCAGCGGGTGATGCTGGTTGAGGTGATGGGCCGGCACGCCGGCTGGATCGCCCTGAACTCAGGACTGGCCTCCGGGGCGCACATGACGCTGATCCCCGAGCAGCCCTATGACGTAGAGGAGGTGTGCCGCATGGTCAAGAAGCGCTTTCAGACCGGTTCGTCGCACTTCATCTGCGTGGTCGCCGAGGGCGCGAAACCCGTCGAGGGTTCGATGCAGTTGCGCAGTGGCGGAATGGACGAGTTCGGTCACGAGCGCTTCACCGGCGTCGCCCAGCAATTGGCGATGGAGGTGGAGAAGCGGATCCGTAAAGAGGTGCGGGTCACGGTGTTGGGCCACGTTCAGCGCGGCGGCACGCCGACCGCCTATGACCGGGTGCTGGCCACCCGATTCGGCGTCAACGCCGCTGATGCCGCCCACAGCGGCGAATACGGAACGATGGTGTCGCTGCGTGGTGAGGACATCGGCCGAGTGCCGTTGGCCGATGCGGTGCGCCAACTCAAGTTGGTTCCGGAGAGCCGCTATGACGATGCGGCGGCCTTCTTCGGCTGAGCGGGCTTACGGGCTGACCGGCACTGGCTCGATGGAGTCCAGCGATGTGTCGCGGGTCTCGCGCATGATCAGCAGCGCGATGAACGTCAGCGTTGCGGCGCAGAACAGGTACAGCCCGACCCAGCCGACCCCGTACGTCGTCGACAGCCAGGTGGCGATGAACGGTGCCACCGCGGCGCCCAGGATGCTCGCCGAGTTGTAGGAGATGCCGGACCCGGTGTAGCGGACATTGGTCGGAAATAGTTCGGGCAGAACGGCACTCATCGGTCCGAAGGTGAAGCCCATCAGCGTCATCCCGATGATGAGGAAGGCCAGCACCGAGCCCTGCGAGGCCCGGCCCGGCGCGAGCAGCACCGCGAACAACCCGCCGTAGGCCATGATCGCGGCAGTCACCGTCAGCAGCGTCTTGCGCCTGCCCCACCGGTCTGCCAACTGTCCGGCGATCGGGATCGTCGCGGCGAAGAACAGCACCGCGATGAGTTGCATCTTGAGAAAGTCGATGTAGTTGAAGCCCAGGCCGGTTCCGTCGGGTGGCTTCTTCCCGGTACCGAAACTCAACGCCCAGGTGGTGACGATGTAGAAGATCGTGTACGTGGACAGCATGACGAAGGTGCCCAGGATCAGCTGTCGCCAGTTGCTGCGGAACACTTCCGCCACCGGGGTTTTCACCCGTTCGCCGCGCTCGAGTGCGCGAGCGAACACCGGCGTCTCGGTGAGCTTGAGTCGCACATACAGCCCGATCGCGACCATCACGGCACTGATCAGAAACGGGATCCGCCAACCCCATGTCAGGAACGGCCCGTCGAGGTCGGGCTTGGCGTTGGAGTGTCCCAGCCAGATCAACAGGCTCAGGAACACTCCGTTGGCGAGGAGAAATCCGAACGGCGCACCCAGTTGCGGCCACATCGCCGCCCAGGCCCGCCTGCCCGGTTTGGCGGTCTCCACCGCCAGCAGTGCCGCCCCGCTCCACTCGCCGCCCAGCGCCAGACCCTGGGCGAAGCGCAGGATCGCCAGCAGTGCCGGCGCTAGCAGGCCGACCTGGTGGTAGGTGGGTAGTAGCCCGATGGCGAAGGTCGCGATACCCATCGTCAGCAGCGAGCCGACCAGGGTGGCCTTGCGGCCGATGCGGTCACCGAAGTGGCCGAACAACACCGAGCCAATCGGGCGGGCGACGAATGCCAGGCCGAAGGTGGCCAGGGATGCCAGCAGTGCGGTGGTGGGGTTCCCCTTGGGGAAGAACAGGA
>CAIWCQ010000273.1 GCA_903911165.1 uncultured Actinomycetes bacterium
CGCTTTCCTTCTGCGCCGCGTTGGGTTTGACGCTGAACTGCTCGACGATCAGCGGCCATCCCGACCCGATGATCAGCGAGCTGACCATCAGCAGCACCACGCCGATCGCCGGGATTCGCAGGTCGCGCAGGAACAGCGCGGAGAACACCGCCGCCGCGGCGATCAGGGCGATCACCAACAGGATGAGTTTGGCCGGCAGCACGGCATTGATATCGGTGTAGCCCGCCCCGGTGAACGGCTTGCCGGCCCGGGTGTTGGACAGCAGTTCATAGCGGTCCAGCCAGTAGGCCACCGCCTTGAGTAGCACCAGCACCCCGACCAGGCTGATCAGTTGGATGCGGGCGGCCCGGCTCAGGGCAGCCGAACCGGCGGCCAGCCGGATGCCGCCGAAGATGTAGTGCGTCAGCAGGCTGGCCAGAAACGCCAGGAACACCGCCGCGAACAAAAATGACAGCACCATCCGATAGAACGGCAGATCGAAGGCGTAGAAACCGAGATCGCGGCCGAACTGCGGGTCGGTGATGCCGAAGTCCCCGCCGTTCAGGAACAGCTGGACGGTCGGCCAGGCGCTCTGGGCCACCAGACCCGCCATCAGCCCGATCACCGCCGGCACCCCGATGCCGTAGGTCTTGAGCTTGCTCATCACCGCGGCCCGGTAGCGCACCACCGGATCACCCGGGCCGACGTTGGGCACGAACACCGGCCGGGTGCGGTACGCCAGCGCCATGCCGGCAAACACGATCAGCCCGACGGCCAGCGCCGCGACCAGGAACACGATCAGCCGGGTGAACAGCA
Organism: uncultured Actinomycetes bacterium; assembly: GCA_903911165.1. Taxonomy (GTDB): domain Bacteria; phylum Actinomycetota; class Actinomycetes; order Mycobacteriales; family Mycobacteriaceae; genus Mycobacterium. Next base: position 796 of record CAIWCQ010000273.1, read on the forward strand.
CGGTGGTGAACACCGACCGGTAGCCCAGTTCGCCGAACCACAGCCAGTCGACGTAGGTGTCGATGAAACGCGGGCCGATCAGCAGCAGTGCCACCACGGCGATGGCCACCACGACCAGGGTGCGGCTGCGGCGGGTCAGAGTCGGCATTCGGGGCGGGGTTCGCATGTTCATGGGCGCGCTCGCAAGATCACGAAACCAACTCTACGCAAAGCCGCGCCGAGGCCGGATCCGGCAACTAGCAGGTGGACGGTTGACCGCCGGCGGTCAGGGTTTTCAGCGCCTCGATGGTCTGGGTCAGGTTCTCGGCCTTGATCAAGGTCATGGTGTCTTGTGCCACGGTGCGGGCGAGGTCGCAGTTCTCTTTCGGCACCAGGAACACCGTCGCGCCGGCGTCGGCGGCGGTGGCCATCTTGTGGGTGATCCCGCCGATCGGGCCGACGACGCCGTCGGGACTAATCGACCCGGTGCCGGCGACGAACTTGCCGCCGTTGATCTCCCCGGTGGTGAGCTTGTCGACGACGGCCAGGCTGAACATCAGCCCCGCCGACGGCCCGCCGATGTTGGCCAGGTTGAAGTCGATGGTGAACGGCGCCCACGGCGCGTCCCGCACGGCGATGCCCAGGAAGCCGTAGTCACGGTCGTCGTTGCGGCCCAGCGTGATCCGCGCGGTGCCGGGCTCGGCGTTCTTGCGCCGGTAGTCCAGGACGATCTCCTGGCCGGGTTTGGTGGCCTTGAGCAGCTTCGAGAACTCCTCGACGGTGGCCACCGGGGTGCCGTCGACTTTGTCGATGGCGTCACCGTCTTGCAACTTGCCCGCCGACGGGCCGGGGTCGTTGATGTTCTGCGCCGTCACCGCCTGCGGATATTTGAGGAAGTTCAGGGCGGCGAACTCGGCGTTGTCCTCGGAGCGTTGGAACTCCGCGCTCTGGGACTTCTCGATATCCTCGCGGGACTTCTCGGCCGGGAACACCAGATCCCGCGGCAGCAGCTGCTCGGAGCCTGAACCCCACAGCACCAACGCCTGGCCCAGGCTCAGGCCGTCGCGCTGGGAGACCGTCGTCATGTTCAGGTGCCCGGAGGTGGGTTTGACCGGGGTGCCCTCGATGGCGACGACGGGTTTGCCGTCGGCGTCGCCGAGGGTGTCGAACGTCGGGCCGGGCCCCAGCGCCACGAACGGCACCGTCACCAGCCCCAGCAGCAGCCCGAAGACCAGGATGGGTACCAGCGCCACCGCCAGCGTCAGCATCCGTCTGTTCACGCACCACACAGTAACGGCGGTACGCCGCGGCAACGGCGGTACCGTGGTGCTCATGCCTGACGTGCCCTTCGGCTTCTCCGCCGGAGACGACCCCGACCGGGACCCCAACCGCGACCCGAACCGGGACACGCCAAACCCCGCTGCCGGGGCCGACCCGTTCGGGTTCGGTGGCGACTTCAACCCCGGCGATCTGGGTCAGCTGTTCTCCAAGCTCGGCCAGATGTTCAGCGGCGCGGGTTCGGCGATGGCCGCCGGCAAGGATGCCGGGCCGGTGAACTACGACCTGGCCCGCAAGCTGGCGTCGAGTTCGATCGGCTTCACCGCACCCATCGCCGAGCCGACCGCCCAGGCGGTCCGCGACGCGGTGCACCTGGCCGACACCTGGCTCGACGGCGCCACCTCGCTGCCGGCCGGGGCCACCAAGTCCGTCGCCTGGACGCCGCAGGACTGGGTGGACGGCACCCTGGAGACCTGGAAGCGGCTGTGCGATCCGATGGCCGCGCAGATTTCGTCGGTGTGGTCCTCGGCGCTGGATCAGGATGGCGCCGCCGAGATCAAGGCGATGGCCGGGCCGCTGATGGCGATGATGACCCAGATGGGCGGCATGGCGTTCGGCTCGCAACTGGGCCAGGCGCTGGGCACATTGTCCAAAGAAGTGTTGACCTCCACCGACATCGGGCTGCCGCTGGGCCCCCGGGGGGTGGCGGTGCTGATGCCCGCGGCCATCGAGGAACTCTCCGAAGGCCTGGAGCAGTCCCGCAGCGAGATCATGACGTTCCTGGCCGCCCGCGAGGCGGCGCATCACCGGTTGTTCAGTGGCGTGCCGTGGCTGTCGAATCAACTGCTCAGCTCGGTGGAGGCGTTCGCGCGCGGCATGAAGATCGACATGAGCGGCATGGAAGACCTGGCCCAGGGCATCGACCCGTCGGTACTCACCGACCCGGCGGCGATGGAAAAGCTGATGTCCCAGGGCATGTTCGAACCCAAGACCACCCCGGAGCAGACCGTCGCCCTC
>CAIWCQ010000274.1 GCA_903911165.1 uncultured Actinomycetes bacterium
CCACCGCTAGGCCTTTGATGCGGCGCTCGTCCGAGGCCAGCCGCGCGGGGGCCTTCTGGTTCACGGGCAGTGCAACCCGGGGGAGTTGGTCGGCCACAGCTGCAAACCCTTTCGATGTGCCGGTTCTGCCGGACTGCGCCAGTGTAAGCAACCAACTGCGCAATCGGCGGGTAATCGCGGCTACGTCAGCAACCCTTTCAGGGCCGCCCGGGTGTCGGCGACCTCCTCGGGCGTCGCGCCGAACTCCACCGCAGCGAAATCGGTCACGCCGATCTGCGCGAGTTCGCCGATGCGATCCTGCACCTCGGCAGTGCTGCCGATGATGGCGATGTCAGCCGGACCTGCCACGCCCTCGCGATCGAGCATCGCCCGGTAGCTGGGCAGGCCGCCGTAGGCGGCGAACGTCTCAGCAGCCCGGGCGACGGCCGAACCCCTGTCGTCGGTGACGCACACCGGCAGGGCTGCGATCACCCGTGGTGCCGGCCGACCGAACTCCTCGGCCGCCTTGGTGATGGTCGGGATGGTGTGGGCCGCCAGCGTGACCGGGCCGGTGCACCAGGTCAAGGTGCCGTCGGCCATGGCGGCGGTGACGCGCAACATCTGCTCGCCGAGTGCGGCGACCACCACGCTGAAACCATCGGATCCCTGTGCGCTGATGCCGGCGTGCACGCGATACATCTCGCCGTCGAAGTTGGCCATTTCGTTGCGGGACAACGGCATCAGCACGCTCAGGTACTCGCGCAGGTGACGTACCGGCTTGTCGTAGCTCAGGCCGAACATGTTCTCGATGACGATCTTGTGGCTCAGGCCGATCCCCAGGGTGAAGCGACCGCCCGATGCGGCCGCCACCGTGTGCGACTGCTGGGCGATCGCGTGCGGATGCCGCGGGAATGTGGGCACCACCGACGTGCCCAGTTCGATCCGCGGCACCTTCATGCCCACCACCGCCAACGCCGTCAACGCGTCGTGGCCGAAAATGTGCGGTGCCCAGTAGGCGTCGAAGCCGTCACTTTCGGCCGCTGCGGCCTCGGCCACCATGTCATCGAGGGTGCCGGTATTGACCGCGCCACCGAAGATTCCGTGTTTCATGGACCCGACGCTACAGCCACGATCTGCGGGCCCGGACGGCGTTCAGTCCGGGACCGAGTCGCTCTTGTCGGTGCCGGACTGCTCACCGTCGCCAAGGGCGTTGTTCTCGTAGGTCACCTGAATCGACGAGGCATCCGCGGCGCTGCTCCGCCGGTCACTGATCGTCGGTTCGGGCGAGACCGGCGTCGCCGGCGGCACCGGGGCCATCGGCGCCGGGGTCATCGGCGCCCGGGTCGCGGCCAGGGTGGCCGCCTCGGCCGGGCGACGAGGCAGCGGCCGGATCAGTGCGCCGACCGCAGCGACAACGGCGAGGCCGACGGGGATCCACCACCAACCGAAAGCCTTCTTCGCCGGTTCGGCTAGTCCGGTGGCGTCCGATCCTTTGGTTCCCGGCCCGGTCGCGGCGGGCGCGGCCGCTGCCGGTGGGTTCGCCGGGGGTGCGAGAAACCGGATCGGCGCCGCGGGCTTCAGTGCTTTGTCGATGTTGCCGATGATCGAGTAGTTCTCTTCGACGGCCACGGCGCGGACACCGGAACCGGGGGCGAAGTTGATGTTGTTGAGGTTGACCCAGACGATGTTCGGGCTCAGGGCGGACTCGAAGTAGTAGACCTTCGAGGTGGAGTCGGCCACCGAACGCCAGTAGGTGGGCGAAAGATTCGGGTGCTCCGGGTCGCCGACGCCCCACGGCACCGAGACGTTGCGCATAACGCTGAACACCCCCGCCACCGCCTGGCGTTGATCGGTGGTCTGCGGCAGGTTGTTGAGGTAGTACGAGGCGCGCACGAACCGGTCGGCGGACTGGATCGAGCCGGGCAGATCGGTGTTCTTATCGACGTTGTCCCACTTGGCATTGAGTTTGAGTTGCTGGTCATAGGTCGGGCTGTTTGTCATCACCTGGTATTGGCGGCCGTGGTGGATGACCGGCTTGCCGTCGAGGTATTCGATGATCGCCGAGTCGCCAGATGCGTCGGTCACCGACAGGTGCACCGTCGGCTTGGCTGCACCGCCCGGTCCGAAGTTGATCGGTACGACGTAGATCGCCGGGTCGGTGAACGCGTCGACGACCTCGTTGACGGTCTTATAGGTGGTCAGTACGTACTGAACCCAGGCCGCGAACGACAGGCGGGGCCGATCATCGGCGGGTGCGGGCCCGAAGTCGGACTCGCCGAGGTAGAGCAGGTTGGCCACCAGGCCGGCTTCGTTCATGCCGTCGAAAATCCCGTCGATCGGCCCCTCGGGATCGGTGGTGCCCGCGACGACGATCGCGCCGTACTTGGTGGTCCATTTCAAAGAATTGACCCCGCCTGCGCCGTTCTGTTCCAGACCGCGCGGATAGGCGTAGAGGTGGGAGTGAAACGAATACGGCCAGTCCATCGACCGCCCGGTGATGACCGCGCCGTCCGGCCCCAGCCAAGTCACCCGACTACAGGCGTTCGCCGCCGGCGCCAGCATCACCGACATGAGCACCGCCAGTGCGGCGGCGATTACCCGGTAGCAAGTTTTCACGGTTCTCATCCCTCCGTCGGCGCCGGTTTGTTGGCGAGTTTCCAGTGAAACCAAAATAGTGGAACCACCAGTAGGTAGGCGGTCAAATTGCCCACTAGGCCGACGACGCCGGATCGGTGCTCGCTGAGCCGGTTCTGCTCCTCGAGCAGCTCCCTGTCGACCTCCACCGGCTGGGCGCTGTAGGGATCGATATAGGGCGGGCTGGGGTACACCAGGCTCATGACGTTGTCGACCAGGGACAGCGTGGTGAAGATGACCACAACGACGCACACGAAGCAGACCGCATAGAGGTACAGGGAACGCCACTCAGTCAACTTCGGCATCGTGAAAACCTAGCAGCGGACCGCGCCGACCGGCGTGAACCGGCTTAGCCGGCGGCGAGTGCTTCGCGCTGAATAGCCACCCAGGCGATGATCTTGCCGGCGTCCTTGAGCGGGAACATCCGCCAGTTCATGATGAACGGCGTCCCGTCCTTGCGGTAGTTGACCGCGCGGCCTTCGAACCGTCCGCCCGATTTGAGGGTCGCGGTGACCCGCTTGATCACCTTCTGGTCGGTGCCGGGCCCCTGAAGGATGCGCGGATCCTTGCCGATCACGGCCGCCGGGTCGTGGCCGGTGAGCTTCTTGAATGCCTTGTTGGCGTAAATGATCCGCCCCTGGGCCGACGCATCGGTGACGAGTATCGAATCGAAACTATTGTCGGCCAGTAACTTCAGCAGGGTCAGGCCACCTGTTTGCGAACCGAGCGCGTCAATCAGAGACGAAGCCATGGCACTTCTCCTGCCGTTGGTGTCGGCTGCGTGGCCGACGATCCCCTCAACCCTAACGCCCGGTCCCATTGACCCTAACGCGCCTCGGGGGTTTAGCCCGCGGCGCACCCGGACAGGAAAAGCGCGGCGGGAATCGTTGCGTCGGTGGGAGCGGTAGTAGTGGTTGGGTTGGTGCCGCAGACTGTCGCCTTGTCCTGCACCACCCAGAACTGGCCCTGCTGCTCGAAGACGAACGATGTCGGGGCACCCATGTCGGGATTGTCTTTGCTGGCCAGCAGACCGGCGGTCACCGCCCAACCTTCGGAGCACGACAGATCGTCGACGGTGTACACGTTGTCGGGTCCCATGGCCTGCGCGGCCGCGGTCGCGGGCCCGGCGAGGGCCTCGGTGGTGCACTCGGTCATGCCGCCGACCATCGTCGTCGAAGCCGCGGGTTCGGTGCCGCCGGCGGAGCACGCCGTCAACCCGGCCGCGGCGGCTACTGCAGCGGCAGTGCGGTGTGCTCGTCTCATGTGTGCCCTCCTGGTCGGCGGCCCAACACTAGCCGGGCCGCGGGGACTTTCCCACCGCCTTTCCCACCGCCGTGTTTCGCCGACGGGCGACCGACGCGGGCGATCACCGATATCGTGCTTCCGTGGGTTCGTGCGACGGCGTGGGTTCGTTCGACGTCACCGAGGTCGGCATCGCGGCGCTTCGCGCGGCCCTCGAGGACGGTC
>CAIWCQ010000275.1 GCA_903911165.1 uncultured Actinomycetes bacterium
CCGGTCGGCCTCCATCGGGAACCCGCTGGGCGGGCTGACTGCGCGATACCCCCGAGCCTCGAGTTCATTCGCGATCGCCCGTGCAACCTCGTTGGTCTCGTCGATGCTCTGGTGGAATTCGTTATTGGCCACCGAACGGGCCGGCGCGCGCACGTTGCCCCGGTTCATCTTCACCACGAACGCGATTGCCATTCGCGCTCCCGGCAGTAGTTCCTCGATGTCAGCCCGCTGCGCGGCCATATCCTCGCGATCCACCGACACCAGCCCGACATCGTCAGCACCCAGGCGCAGTGCCAACGCCCGGATCTCCTCGGCTCCGGCGGAGACCTTCTCCACTCTCGCGGCCCGGTCCTGGTAGGCCGTCAAGGTCAGTTTCGTCGGTGCCGGCCGGTGCTGCGGTTGCTTGGTCCCGTCGAAGATCGGCAGCCTCGGCAGTCCATTGTCGATGTCGTCAGCTGTCACGGTGAACCTTACGCACCACGGCCCAGACGGGCCCGGCGGCGACGGCGGTGAAGGGTGTGCTGACCGGGAATTCGTCCTCGCTGGAGTGTATTTCGACATCGCGGATGATCGTCGCTAGAGCCAGGGTGGCTTCGAGCATGGCGAAGTGATCGCCGATGCAGGAGCGCGGGCCGCCCCCGAAGGGCAGGTACTGCCAGCGGTCGCGGTCCGCCGAGTTCTCGGGGCTGAACCGATCGGGGTCGAAGTCCAGCGGGTTGTCCCAGAGGGCGGGGTCGCGGTGCATGGCGCTGATACCGACCACCAACTCGGTGCCGGCCTCGACGCGGTACCCGGCGACGTCGATGTCGGCCGTCGCGGTCCGGGTGACCACCGGCGCGGGCGGGCACAGCCGCAGCGCCTCGTGCAGCACCGCGACGGTGTAGCGCAGTTGCGGTACGTCCGCCGGGGTGAGTCGGCGTTGACCGAGACCGGCTACCTCTGCACGCACGCGGTCTTGGATCTCGCTGTGGTGACCCAGCGCCCACATCGCGTACGACAGCGTGGTCGACGTGGTGTCGTGGCCGGCGAGCATGAAGATGACCAGTTCGCCGCGGATCTCGACGTCGGACAACTCCCGGCCGGTCTCAGGATCCCTGGCTGCGATGAGGGCTTGCACCAGCGGAGCGTCGCGGTCCGGATCGGCCCGGCACGCCTGGAGGATCTCGCCGGCAAGCTGATGCAGAGCCGCGCTGGCGGCCCGTGCGCGGCGGCGGGCCGGTGTCGGCAACCACCGCGGTGCGCGGAAGGGATTGGCGCCGCGGTCGGCGATATAGGTGATCGCCGTCCGCACCGGGTCCGCGACGGCGTCGGTGTGTGACTGAAGATCGAGGCCGAGGACAGATCGGCCCAGCGCCCCCAGCGTCACCCGCCGAGCCTCGGTGTCCAGATCGATCCGCGCGCCGTCAGACCAGCGGTGCGCGACCGCCTCCGCGATCTCGGCCATGTGCCCGCCGAATCGGTGGACGTTGTGTTTGGTGAAGACCGGCTGCAGTGCGCGCCGGCGCGGCAGCCAGCCGCGGAATTGCAGGTCGAACAGGTTGGGCCCCAGCAGATCACGCATCTCGTCGTGGACGCGGTTGCGCTCCATCTCCTTGGGGCTGCGGCTGAGGATGTCACGGGCCGCGCGCGGGGAGGTCGCGACGACGACCGGTGGCACCAGCCAACGCG
>CAIWCQ010000276.1 GCA_903911165.1 uncultured Actinomycetes bacterium
AGGAACGGATGGCAGCCGACACGGCCACCTATGCGATCGTCAAGACCGGTGGCAAGCAATACAAGGTTGCCGTCGGTGACATCCTGAAGGTCGAGAAGATCGAATCAGAGCCGGGAGCGTCGGTGTCGCTGCCGGTCACCCTGGTCGTCGCAGGCTCGACGGTCACCACTGATGCCTCTGAACTGGCCAAGGTCGCCGTGACCGGCGAGATCCTCGAACACACCAAGGGCCCGAAGATCCGAATCCACAAATTCAAGAACAAGACCGGCTACCACAAGCGGCAGGGTCACCGTCAGCCGCTGACGGTGCTCAAGGTCACCGGTATCAAGTAGCAAGGGGCGAGAGACATGGCACATAAGAAGGGCGCTTCCAGCTCGCGGAACGACCGCGAATCCAACTCCCAGCGCCTCGGCGTGAAGCGATTCGGCGGGCAGGTCGTCAAGGCCGGCGAGATCATCGTTCGTCAGCGCGGCACGCACTTCCACCCCGGCGACAACGTCGGTCGCGGTGGTGACGACACCCTATTCGCCACGGCTCCCGGTGCGGTGGAGTTTGGCGTCAAGCGCGGTCGCAAGACCGTCAACATCGTGCGTCCCTCCGCGGGGGCCTAGGCTCGCGCGGGAGTAGTCGGCGATGGTCCGCTTCGTCGACCGCGTGGTGATTCACACCAGCGCCGGTAACGGCGGCAACGGCTGCGCCTCGGTACACAGGGAGAAATACAAGCCACTCGGCGGCCCCGATGGTGGCAATGGTGGTCGGGGTGGCAGCGTCGTCCTCGTCGTGGATCCGCAGGTACACACGCTGCTCGACTACCACTTCCATCCGCACGTCGTCGCGTCGTCGGGTAAGCAGGGCATGGGCGGCAATCGAGACGGCGCCTACGGTGCGGATCTCGAGGTGCGGGTGCCCGACGGCACGGTCGTCCTCGATGAAGGAGGCCGATTGCTCGCGGATCTGGTGGGCGCGGGAACGCGTTTCACCGCCGCGGAAGGTGGCCGGGGGGGATTAGGCAACGCCGCACTTGCCTCCCGGGCGCGGAAGGCGCCCGGATTCGCCCTTCTCGGGGAGAAGGGCCAAACCCGTGACCTGACCCTGGAACTCAAGACCGTCGCCGACATCGGACTGGTCGGATTCCCCTCGGCGGGTAAGTCGTCCCTGGTGTCGACGATCTCGGCGGCCAAGCCGAAAATCGCCGACTACCCGTTCACCACGCTGGTGCCCAACCTCGGCGTGGTGTCCGCGGGCGAGCACACCTACACCGTCGCCGATGTCCCCGGCCTGATCCCGGGCGCCTCCCAGGGGCGGGGGCTGGGCCTGGACTTTCTGCGCCACATTGAGCGATGTTCGGTGCTCGTGCACGTGATCGACTGCGCCACAATGGAACCGGGCCGTGATCCGATTTCCGATATCGACGCCCTGGAAGCTGAACTTGCTGCCTACCAGCCGACTCTGCAGAGCGACTCGGTGCTGGTCGATCTCGCGAAGCGACCCCGGGCGGTGGTACTGAACAAGATCGACGTCCCCGAGGCCCGTGAGTTAGCGGAGTTCGTTCGTCCCGAAATCGCCACCCGCGGTTGGCCGGTGTTCGAAGTGTCCACCGTGACCCGCGAGGGCCTGCGCGAGTTGACGTTCGCCCTCTGGGGCCTGGTTGCCGATTATCAGGCTGCCTTGCCTCCGGCGGTGCCGCGCCGGCCGGTGATCCGGCCGATGCCCGTCGATGCAAGTGGTTTCACCGTTGAGGCGGATCCGGCCAACCCCGGTGGGTTCGTGGTCCGTGGAAATCGACCCCAGCGCTGGGTCGCACAGACCGACTTCTCCAACGACGAGGCCGTCGGCTATCTCGGTGACCGGTTGGCGCGACTCGGCGTCGAGGATGAGCTACTGCGCCGCGGTGCCACTCCCGGTTGCGCGGTGACCATCGCGGACATGACCTTCGATTGGGAACCACAGACCCCGGCGGGAGTCGACGTGATGCCGACCGGCCGCGGTACCGATGCGCGTCTGGAGCGCAATGACCGGATCGGTGCTGCCGAACGTCGGCAGGCCCGCCGGCATCGCCGCGAGGAGCCCGATGAGCCGGGGGCCGATCAGCCGGGGGCCGGCGAATGAGCCAGCATCGCAGCGCTATTCGTGACGCCCGCAGTGTCGTGGTAAAGGTCGGCACCACTGCGCTGACCGATTCTTCCGGGCTATTCGACGGTGCGCGACTGGCGACACTGGTCGACGCCATCGAGACACGGATGAAGGCCGGTTCGGATGTGGTCATCGTCTCTTCGGGTGCCATTGCCGCCGGTATCGAACCTCTGGGTCTGAGTCGACGGCCCACCGATCTGGCCACCAAGCAGGCCGCGGCCAGCGTCGGTCAGGTGGCACTGGTCAACGCCTGGAGTTCGGCCTTCGCGCGGTACGGGCGCACTGTGGGACAGGTGTTGCTGACCGCGCACGACATTTCCCAGCGAGCCCAGCACACCAACGCGGCGCGCACCCTCGACCGACTCCGGGCACTGCACGCCGTGGCGATCGTCAACGAGAACGACACCGTGGCCACCAATGAGATCCGATTCGGCGACAACGACCGACTGTCGGCTCTGGTGGCCCACCTCGTTGGTGCCGACGCGTTGGTGCTGCTGTCTGATATCGACGGGCTCTACGACTCGGATCCGCGAAAAAGCCCCGATTCGCGGTTCATCGCCGAGGTCACTGGGCCCGATGACCTCAACGGGGTGAGTGCGGGGCAGGGCAGTCGGCTGGGAACCGGCGGGATGGCCTCGAAACTCTCCTCGGCGTTACTGGCCGCCGATGCCGGGGTGCCGGTGCTGCTGGCTGCCGCGGGAGATGCGGCCGCCGCATTGACCGACGCGTCAGTCGGCACCGTGTTTGCGGCGCGGCCCACCCGGATGTCGGCCCGGAGATTCTGGGTGCGTTATGCCGCTGAATCGGCCGGGGTGCTGACCCTCGACGGCGGCGCAGTGGGGGCGGTGGTCACGCAACGCCGATCCCTGCTGCCGGCGGGCATTACCGGTTTAACCGGAAAGTTCCTCGGCGGGGATGTCGTCGAACTACACGGGCCGGACGCGCAACTCGTCGCCCGCGGTGTGGTTGCCTACGACGCGGGCGAGTTGGCGACGATGATGGGCCGCTCGACGTCGGAGCTACCGCCGGAGATGCGGCGCCCGGCGGTGCACGCCGACGATCTGGTCGCGCTTTAGCGACATCCCTGACACCAGGGTCCCCTCGTCTGTGGCATGCAGGTGCAGCGACGGCCGGGGCCGGGGCGTTCACGATGATTCAGCGCGCCTCTCGGTTCCAGGCCGGCCCCGTCGAGTGGATCAGCACCAGGGTCAGTGCGGCCAGCACCGAGTTGCGGAAGGCGGGTTCGAGTCCGTTCCACGCGGTCGAACGCCACATCTGGAACCACTCGCCGCCCGCGGCGATGAACCCGCCGAAGAAAAGCACGATGATCATCACCAGACCGATGCTGGAGAGCGCGCGGGCCTGATCGAAAGTGCCGCCGGTGACGAACGCCCGCAGCCAGGCCACCGCGGCGACCACCAGTACCACGGCCGCCAGGCTCTCCCAGACGATCACCCCGATGTAGGCGATGTTCCACACGGTGGGGTCGGTGATGGAGCGCCACATGACGTCCGGATCCAGGTCGGCCCCCGGGGTGGCGCCGAAGTTGGTGGTGTCCATCGACAGCACGTGCTGAACGAAGGCGAAGTTGGTGCCGTAGTCGGTGATGTTGCCGACGGCGACCAGCAGGATGTAAAGGGCGTTGGCCGCCACCAGGACGGCGACGGCGACCGGCAGCGAGCCGAGCACCTGCCACCAGGGGGCTCTGGGGCGGTAACCCGCTCGGGTCGCGGGGTTGGATGACGTGGTCATGGGGAGAAACTAGCCGACGCCGCCTCAGGCGCCCACGAAACGGTCCCGGTAGCCGGACGTCGATCGACTGGTCGGCTACAGGCGGCTTCCGGCGAGTTCCTCGGCCAGCAGCGTCAGCATCGGCGAGCAACCCGTCTCAACCTTTACCGTCGCCAGGTCGTCGCCCCGGGTCACACCGCGGTTGATGATCGCGATCGGTAGTCCCCGGGCGGCGGCATGACGAACGAACCGATAGCCGGAGAACACTGTCAATGATGATCCCGCCACCAGTAGCGCCTCGGAGTCGTCAATCAATGAATACGCCTGATCCACAACCTCTTTGGCAACGGATTCACCGAAATAGACGATGTCGGGTTTGAGCATGCCACCGCAGGCGGGACAGTCGACGAACCGGAAGGAATCGGTGTCCGAGACCACTGCGTCGGCGTCTGGGGCCACCGCCAGGCCGCCGACCCGATGTGCGCGTTCGGCGAATCCGGGGTTCGCGGTCTCGAGTTTCTCCGCCAGTGCCTCCCGCGACATGGTGTGGCCGCAGTCCAGACACACCACCATCGCGTAGGTGCCGTGCAGGTTGATGACAGCACGGCTGCCAGCCTTGGTGTGCAACAGGTCGACGTTCTGGGTGATCACCCCGGTGACGATCTCGGACCGTTCCAGATCGGCCAGGGCCCGGTGTCCGGCGTTCGGCTCGGTACGTGCCATGTGTTGCCAGCCGAGATGGTTGCGGGCCCAGTAGCGTCGCCGGTAGTCGGTGCTGGTGGTGAACTGCCGGATCGTCATGGAGTTGGCCGGGGGAGAGTCCGGCCCCCGGTAGTCCGGGATACCGGAGTCGGTGGAGATTCCGGCTCCGGTCAGCGCCGCGACCCGCCGCCCGGCCAGCAGCGCCACGAGTTCGGGGGCGTCCACACCGACAGGGTAGGGCAACCGGGCCACCTGTCGCTGTCCTGCCACCCCGTCGTTTGTTCTGCCATCCCGTCGTCCTGCCACAATGGGGTATGGACTTCTACTCCGCCTACGCCCACGGTTTCGTGCGGGTGGCCGCCTGCACGCACCGCACGGTGCTCGCCGAACCGGCCGCCAACGCCGAGTCGGTGCTGCGGATCGCGCGGTCCTGCCACGACGACGGTGTCGCGGTTGCGGTCTTCCCGGAGCTGACGTTGTCCGGGTACTCCCTTGACGACATCCTGATGCAGGACAGCCTGCTCGACGCCGTTGAGGCCGCGGTGGCCGACGTCGTCGCGGGATCGGCCGACCTGCTGCCGGTGCTGGTGGTTGGCGCACCCCTGCGACACCTGCATCGGATCTACAACACCGCGGTGGTGATTCACCGGGGTGTGATTCTCGGTGTCGCGGTGAAGTCCTACCTGCCGACCTACCGCGAGTTCTATGAGCGCCGTCAGATCGCGCCCGGCGACGACATGGGCGGGGTGACCCGCGTTCTCGGGGCTGACGTGCCGTTTGGTCCGGACCTGTTGTTCGACGCCCTCGACGTTCCCGGGCTGGTGCTGCACGTCGAGATCTGCGAGGACATGTTCGTGCCGATTCCGCCGAGCGCGCAGGCGGCACTGGCCGGTGCGACGGTGCTGGCCAACCTTTCCGGCAGCCCGGTCACCATCGGCCGGGCCGCCGACCGCGCGTTGCTGGCCCGCTCGGCGTCGGCTCGCTGCCTGGCGGCCTACGTCTACTCCGCCGCCGGGGAGGGCGAGTCAAGCACCGATCTGGCCTGGGATGGCCAGGCGATGATCTTCGAGAATGGCCGGCTGCTCGCCGAGTCCGAGCGGTTCGGGACAGGCGACCGCCGCTGTGTCGCCGATGTCGATCTGGATCTGCTGCGTGCCGAGCGCTTGCGGATGGGGACGTTTGACGACAATCGTCGCCACCACCAGGCGGGACTTGATTCATTCCGTCGCATCGGGTTCCGGCTCGAACCGCCGACCGGGGACATCGGGCTGCGTCGCGAGGTGGAGCGGTTCCCGTTCGTGCCCAGCGACCCGGAAAGGTTGGAGCAGGACTGCTACGAGGGCTACAACATTCAGGTCGCCGGGCTATCCCAGCGACTGCGGGCGCTGGACCATCCCAAGGTCGTGATCGGTGTCTCCGGAGGCCTGGATTCCACCCATGCGCTGATCGTCGCGGCCAAGGCGATGGACGCCGAAGGCCGGCCGCGCAGCGACATCCTGGCGTTCACCCTGCCCGGCTTCGCCACTGGTGAGCACACCAGGGGCAATGCCATCCGATTGTCCAAGGCGCTGGGGGTGACCTTCGCCGAGATCGATATCCGTCCGACTGCTGAGTTGATGCTCACCGAGATTGGCCATCCTTACGCACGCGGCGAAGCCGTCTACGACGTCACTTTCGAGAATGTGCAGGCCGGCCTTCGCACTGATTACCTGTTCCGCATCGCCAACCAGCGGGGTGGAATCGTGCTCGGAACCGGTGACCTCTCCGAGTTAGCGCTGGGGTGGTCGACCTACGGAGTCGGCGATCAGATGAGCCACTACAACGTCAACGGCGGAGTGCCGAAGACCTTGATCCAGCATCTCATCCGGTGGGTCATCGCCTCCGGTGAGTTCGACGCCGAGGTCGGCGAAACCCTGCAGTCGGTGCTCGACACCGAGATCACCCCGGAGTTGGTGCCGGTGGGCGAGGGCGAAAAGATCCAAAGCAGCGAGGCGAAGGTCGGACCGTACCCGCTGCAGGACTTCTCCCTGTTCTATGTGCTCCGCTACGGATTTCGGCCCGCGAAGGTCGCTTTCCTCGCCTGGCATGCTTGGCGCGACGAGTATCCGCTGGCCGAGATCCGCACGTGGCTGGCTGTCTTCGCGCAACGGTTCTACTCGTTCAGCCAATTCAAGCGCTCGGCGATGCCCAACGGCCCCAAGGTTTCCCACGGTGGTTCGCTGTCGCCGCGCGGTGACTGGCGGGCACCGTCGGACATGGCGGCGACGGTCTGGCTGGCGGAGATCGAACGGGATATCCCGCCGGGATAAGTCCTCAGCCCGGTGGTGGCGCGACGCCCAGGACCCGCTGCATATCGGCCTTCATCGCCTGCAGCTGCGAACCCCAGTACCCCCAGCTGTGGGTCCCGGACGCAGGGAAGTTGAACACCGCGTTGCGGCCGCCCGCGGCCAGATACTTCTTCTGGAATTCCTTATTGGTGTCGAGGGTGATGTTCTCCAGATAGCCCGCGGTGAACAGACCGCCGAAGGTCGGGTCGGCGGTGTTGTCCAGATCCGAGGGTGCGCCGGTGCCGCAGTAGACCCAGATCGCCGTGCCGTTGGCCACCAGTCGCCCGACATTGACCATCGGGTCGTTGCGTTTCCATACCGCAGAGCCCTTGGGCCCCCACATGTCGGTGGCACTGTAACCGCCGGCGTCGCGCATCGCGACGTTGATCAGGATCGGCCACAGTCCCAGCGACGGATTCAGAAAGCCCGACAGTGATGCTGCGAAGAGGAACAGGGCCGGATGCCAGATCGCCAGATTCAGCGCTGAACCGCCCGACATCGACAATCCGACAATGGCATTGCCGGTCGGTTCGACGCCTCTGTTGGCCGCCAGCCAGGCCGGCAACTCGCGGGTCAGGAATGTCTCCCACTTGTACGTCACGGTTCCGGCTCGGCCCGCTGCGGGTCGATACCAGTCGGAGTAGAAACTCGACTGGCCGCCGACCGGCATCACCACCGAGAGACCCGATTGGAAGTACCACTCGAAGGCAGCGGTGTTGATGTCCCAGCCGTTGGTCTCCTCCTCCGCGCGCAGTCCGTCGAGCAGGTAGACCGCGTGCGGGCCGCCGCCCTGGAACTCGATGCGGATATCGCGGCCCATCGCGGGGGAGGGAACGTAGAGGATTTCGATCGGTAGGCCTTCGCGGGAGAAGGCGGTGGCACTAGGGGCCGCGATGATGGCAAGGCCCGGCAGTAACAGTGCCGCGCCGAATGCCGCGACGAGCCTATTGGCTCGCGCGGTCCAGGTGTCTACTGCTCTCTGTCGCCACATCGACTCGAAAACTAGCAACGGCGCGCGCCCGATAGCCTCGGGCCACGCGGGCCTTGACTGGTTTGTTACCGAAGTCCAGCGCCGTCAAACCCCACGTGCCGTCAGCTCAGGCAGATGCCGAGTAGGCCGCTTGGCCCTGCAGGTATGTTGCGCGCACGGTCACGGCGGGTATCTCAAGTGCCGGCGTCGCTCGCGGATCTGCGTCCAGCCAGACCAGGTCCGCACTGGTGCCGGGAACGATCTTTCCCCAATTCCCCTCGGCGAACGCCTG
>CAIWCQ010000277.1 GCA_903911165.1 uncultured Actinomycetes bacterium
AAGAAGTACCCCTGGGTGCGGTAGGCCTCGGCGATCGCGCGGGTGGAGATGACCGCACCCAGTGGTTGGCCATTGCCCATCGCCTTGGCTACACAGACGATGTCGGGTATCACGTCCTGCTGCTCGAAGGCCCAGAACCAGCGACCGGTCCGGCCGTAGCCGACCTGGACCTCGTCGGCGATCGCCAACCCGCCCACAGCCCGCACCGCCGCATAGACCGCGCGCAGATATCCGTCCGGCAACGCCATCCCGCCGGCATTGCCGTAAAACGCTTCAGCGATGAACGCGGCCGGCGGATGTCCCTGGGCGGCGAGCGTTTCGATGATCGATACCGCTTCCGGCGCGTACTTCACCGCCTCAACGCCACGATGTTCGCCGCGGAACGCGTTGGGGGAGGGCACGGTGTGCACCCAGGACGGTCGGGTGGACAGTGCGTTGGGATTATCGGCGATCGACGTCGAGATCGCGTCGGTGGCGTAGGTCCAGCCGTGATAGGCCTCCGCGACGGCGACCACGTCCTGGCGCCCAGTGGTCGCCATGGCCAGTCGCAGCGCCAGGTCGTCGGATTCGGACCCGGAGTTGACCAGGAACACCGTGTCCAGCGGGTCGGGCAGGGTGGCGGCAAGGCGCTCGGAGAACGTCGCCACGCTGGCGTAATTGAACCTCGAGTTGGTATTGAGCCGCCGCCATTGCCGGGCAGCGGCATCGGCGAGTGCCGGGTGGCCGTGGCCGATCACGGCGACGTTGTTCACCATGTCGAGATAGACGCGGCCGTCGGTGCCGATCAGGTGTTCCCGCCAGCCGCGTTCGATGCGGGGCGGGTTTTGGTAGTAGTGCTCCTGCACTTCCGCGAAGGCCTGTGACCGGCGACGGCGCAGGGTGGCGCTGTCCTCGGCAAGCGGCGGCGTGGGCGGCAATCCGAGCAGCGGTGCCGGATCACTGACCCGATCCAACCAGCCGGCTGCGTACTCGGGACGGACGAAATCCGGTACCGCGACATCGCTGGGATGACGAAGGCACTGAATCCACACCGGGCCCTCGATCACGCCGAGGGCCGTGCCGGCGGCGACGTCACGCGCTGCGGTTGTCGCACCGTGGGGTCGCACTTCACCCCTGACTCTGACGATCCCCGCATGCGCTGTCAGCGTGAGGGTCGTGCTGTCGCCGGTGGCCGTCACCACCACCACCCCGGGCCACGGCGCGGTCAGGGTCAGGGCCGTGGCCGGCCAGAGCCGCACCCCGGTGGCCACGGTCGCCGAGGATGTCTCGTGAAGTGTCGTCGAGTGAGTGAGCTGTGCGTGACCGAATGTGGTCACGACCGCGGTAGCCCCGGCCCCGATCGCGGCTTGGGCCATCCGCTCTTCGCAATCGGCACTGAGCCACGCGCCGCCGTCCATCGCGTCGGACTCCACGGAGAGGTCCAGCCGAGTGACGTCACGCGGGTTCAGCCCGAGGACAAGCGGAGCCGCACCGGTGATCGACTCCAGTGCTTCGGCGACTCCGAGAGCGTGCCGGATCTGATTCGTCATGACGTCGAGCGGAAACTCTGTCGCGCGCTCGAAGACCAGCAACTCGAGATCCTGCCGGGTATTGGCGTAGACGTTGTCGGTGTCGATTGCGGACTGTTGCATACCGCTGACCACCAATACGGCCGCGCGTAGTACGACCAGCGGCCACAGGGCCTCGATCTCGGCCGGACCCAGTGGGCGGATCGCGTGGAAGGCTTCGATGGCCACCAGCGTGCTGGCGGGCGCGGCACCGTCGTGACCGAGGACCGAGGCGACGGCAACGGCCAGTTCGCTGACCGTCCAGGAGCGCGTCAGGTCCCCGAAGTCGATGAGGCCGTTGGGAATTCCGTGTGGATCGCACACCACGTTATCGCCGGTGACGTCGCCGTGAATGACCTGCACCGGCAGATCTGCGGCGAGTCCATCGATGACCGCCCAGGCCCGGGTGGCAGCCGACTCAAGCTCTTCGCGAAGATCGCGGTCCTCGACATGCTCAGCGAGCAACTCCACCGTGCGCATGCCGTGCCGCAGATCCCACTGCAGTACCCGGTCGACGCCGGTGTGATCGAAATCCGCCAGCGCACGAGTGGTCCGGCCAGCCAGGTCACCAAGGGCAACCAGTTGGGCAGGGCTGAGGTACACCTCACCGCTGAGCGTTCCTCCATCGAGGTAGCGGATCACCCGGGCGAGCAACCCGCCGTCGACGTCGACGGCGGCAATCGGATCCTTGCCGGCGAACTCCAGATTGGTGGCGGTTCGAATGTCCTCGGCCGCGCCGATGAAGGCCGCCGCAGCGTCCTGGGCCTGGAGCTCGGTCAGGCTGAAAACGGGGTTGGCGATCTTGAGCACACCGACCGGTGTTCCGCAGTCCGGTTCAGAGACGTGCTCACGCAGCAGATAGTTGACATCCTGCTGGCTGCCGAGCGAGGTGACGGCGGCGTGCACGCCGAAAAACTCGGCGGCGATGGCGCGGGCTTGCTCGTCATTCACGGCCGGAACCGGTAACTCGGCGGTCCGGAAAAAGTCGAACGGGCTCACGAGCGTAAAAGATACCGTGGGAGCATGCGGGCACTAGTGATCGTCGACGTGCAGAACGATTTCTGTGAGGGCGGGTCGCTGGCCGTGGCCGGCGCGGGCGCTGTCGTCCTCGCCATCAATGCATGGCTGGCCGAAGCCGACTGCTACGACCACGTGGTGGCAACGAAGGACTTCCACATCGACCCGGGGGATCACTTCTCGATTGATCCGGACTATGTGTCGTCCTGGCCGCGGCACTGCGTGGCGGGCACGCCCGGCGCCGACTTTCATCCCGACCTGCGGACTGCGCAGATCGAGGCGGTATTCCTCAAGGGTGCCTATCGCGCGGCCTACAGCGGGTTCGAAGGCAGCGCTGACGGGATAGATCTGGCTGACTGGTTGCGTGCCCGCGGGGTCGATGAGGTGGACATCGTCGGTATTGCTACCGATTATTGCGTGCGGGCCACCGCTGAGGATGCGGTGGAATCCGGCTTCGTCACCCGGGTGCTGGTGGATCTGACGGCCGGCGTTGCGCCTGAATCAACCGCTGCGGCGCTGGACGGGATGCAACGCCTCGGAGTCGAACTGGTCGCCGGCGTCTGACGACAGTCGGCACGGCGGGTGCGTCTCTGCTAGGTCTCGACCCGTTTGCGGCGATACAGGGTGCCGACCGCCAGCACGATGAAGCTGATGGCCAGGATCGCCGTCGCCAGAACGTTGATCTGCGGCGGCACGGCCGCCTTGGTGGCCGCGTTGACATAGAGCGGGTAGGTCACGGTGGACCCGCTGACGAAATAGGTGATGATGAAGTCGTCGAGGGACAGTGCGAACGAGAGCATGGCGGCGGCGATGATTCCGGGCACGATCAGTGGCAGCGTCACTTTGAAGAAGGTCCGTACCGGACCTGATCCCAGATCCAGCGACGCGTCTTCCAGGGACCAGTCGAACCCGCGGATGCGTGCCCGGACCGTCATCGCGATGAAACTGACCTCGAATGCCACGTGTGCGATCAGGATCGTGACGTAGCCCGTCGCCCAGCCCAGGCTGAGGAGCAGCGTCAGCAGCGACGCGCCCATCACCACTTCCGGCGAGGTCAGCGGCAGGATCAGGAAGGTGTCCACTGCCGTGCGGCCGCGGAACCGTTGCCGCACAAGCGCTATCGCCACCAATGATCCCAGCACCAGGGCGATCGCCGTCGAGACCGCCGCCACGTTGAGACTGAGCTTGAGTGCCTGAGTGAGCGCCGGGTACTTGAAGGGGTCGGCCCAGTTGTCCAGTGTGAAGCCCTGCCAGGTGTAGTTGAATTTGCCGGCCGGCTTGTTGAACGAGAAGACGATGATGACCAGAATCGGCACGAATAGGAACAACAGCACCAGAGCGGCCAGGGTTCGCAACGCGAAGTCACCGAGCTTGAAGCTGCCCCGGAAACTGTGCGCGGGGGCGGATAGCGAGCCGATCGCCGGAATGCTCACGCTGAGCCCTCGGGGCCGATCACACCAGGTCCTCGGTGATCGCGCGGGCCGATCACACCAGGTCCTCGGTGATCGCGCGGGCCGATCACACCAGGTCCTCGGTGCCGAGCGCCCGGGTATAGGCGAGCACCCCGACGAGGATGAGCGCCATCAGTACGAAACTCATCGCGGCGGCCACTGGATAATCCTTGACCACCAGGAATTGCTTCTGAATGACGTTGCCGATCATCGTCGTTTTGGCACTTCCCAGATAGTCGGCGTTGATGAAGTCGCCGACCGAGGGGATGAAGACCAGCAGACTGCCGGCCAGCACGCCGGGCAGCGCAAGCGGGAGGATCACCTTGCCAAACATCCTGCGATTGGTCCCGTAGAGGTCTCGGGATGCTTCCAGCAGGCGAGGGTCGATCTTCTCCAGGCTGACATAGAGGGGCAGGATCATGAAAATGATCCAGTTGTAGGTGAGGCCGCCGATTACCGCCCAACTCGTTGAGAGCAGTCGGCCTTCGCTCGGTAACAGCCCTACCGAACCCAGCGCGCTGACCAGCCAGCCCTGATCGGCCAGAATCGTTTTCCAGGCGATGGTGCGGATCAGGAAGGTCACGAAGAACGGCAGGATCACCAGTCCGAGAATGAGATTCTTGTACCGGCCGGC
>CAIWCQ010000278.1 GCA_903911165.1 uncultured Actinomycetes bacterium
CGGGAACGTCGGCGGAAAGCACCAACTGCAGTCCGGTCGATCCAACATCCCAGCCCATCGTGCGCAGCGAATCCGGGTAGAGGTGACTGCGAGAGTCAATGACGTGCGGCCCTGTTGCACCGATCAGGCGCGCCCGGCGCTCGCCAACCGCCACCACTGCCCCGGCCCCGTCGCCGAACAGCGCACTGCCGACCCAGCCGGCGATCTCGGACTTCAGTGCGGGGAAAGTCAGCGAGCACAGTTCTACCGACAACAGCACCGCCACGTCGTCGGGTGCACCGCGGAGGTAGTCGTGCAGCCGAGCCACCCCCGCCGCACCGGCCACGCAGCCCAGGCCGAACATCGGCACCCGGCGGACATCGGAGCGCAGGCCGAGTCGGGTGGCCACCCGGGCCTCCAGCGAGGGCACCATGATTCCGGTCACCGTTGTGGAGAAAATCGCGTCCACGTCTCCGGGTTGCAGGCCGGCCTCGTCGAGAGCCGCGGACACCGCCTCGCAACCCAGGTCCACCGCATGCTCAATAAACAGGTCGTTGGCCGCACCGAAGTCGGTCAGGCCGGGGTACGCCTCGATCGGCAACACCAGATTCCGATGCGAGACCTTGGCGGAACGGTGCAGGCTCCGCAGGATTTCCTGGTGCGCGGCGAATTCCGGCTTCGCCAGGAACGCGTCGGTGATCTCAGCTTGGCTGTACCGGTGCGGTGGCAGTGCGCCCTGCACGCCTGCAATCACGCTGGACAACGGTTGTTTGCTCGACACTTCATCAATTATGCCCCGACTCGCGACGGTGCCGCCATTACGGGACGCTGACGACGTCCCGTAACACCGTCGTCATCGGCGTTTTCGCGGCCACGGCACCCAGTACGGAACCCGGCTTGCGTAGTTTTCGAAGGCTGCGCCGTAAATTCGCCGGAAACGGGCCTCTTTGAACTGTGGCGCGATCACGCAATAGGCGGTGAAGGTGACCGCGATCACCAATTGGTCGGGCGTCCACGTCGGCGGGGTCCATAGCGTCAGCGTGAAGGCGACGTAGATCGGCTGACGAGTAAGTCGAAACAATCCCGTCTCGGGCATCGGTGGATACACCGGCTTGCGACCACGAAGCAGTGCGACCCAACCGAGGCTGCCGGTTTGCACCGCCAGTCCGGCATCGGCCATCGACTTCCCGAGCAGGATCCAAGCCGCGGCGTAGAGCAGACTGACCGCCGCCAGGGCCGCTCCGCCGGCCCGCCACCAGATCGTTTCGGTCGGCGTCCAGAAGGCGAAGAGCGCGAAGATCTGCCACGCGGCGATGGTGACGTAAGTCGTCGTCGACAGCGTCGATCCGGTGCCGCCGGGCGCCAATCGTGCCAGCAGGGCCCGACCCCGATCAGTCAGCAGCAGGGAGTGCACGGCGGGGAATTGGACGAGCAGGGCGGCGTTGGCGAGCCACATCCACGGGGCGGGAACGGTTCCCAGCGACCGGCTCATGCCGAAGAACATTGCGCTCATCATGGCCGTCACTCCGAGCAGGAATGAGACGTGACATACGAGGCCGTAACACAGTGCGACGATCGTGGCGCGGGTGCGTCCCGGAGGTGCCGGTCGAACGTTTGACACCACACCTCCCCGCTCTGAAGCCCTATCGCATCTGCCATTCCGGGTCGCAGCTACTGGTGTCGTAGCGTAGTCGCATGGGATTACGTCGACGCCTACCGATGCTGCGCTGGTCGGTGCTGCGCGCGGGCATCGGCATCCGCAAATTCAATGCGAGCGGACAGTTGGGTGACGGCCGAGAAGCGGCCGCGGCCGACTACGTCATAGCCAGGGCTCGTCCCGGCGACATCAGCGACGTGCTGGCCACCATCGATGAATTCGCCTACGAGAAGTCGTTTCTAGTCAATATCGGCGACCAGAAGGGCAAGCTGCTCGACGCGGCGGTCAAGAGATCGGACCCTCGATTGGCACTGGAGCTGGGAACCTACTGCGGGTACGGCGCGCTGCGGATTGCCGCCGCCGCGCCGTCAGCACGGGTGGTTTCGGTCGAACTGTCCGCCGACAATGCCGACGTGGCCCGGCGGATCTGGACGCACGCGGGTGTCGCCGAGCGGGTCACCTGTGTGGTCGGCACCATTGGTGACGGCGGAACAACGTTGGACAGGTTGCAGGCCGAACACGGATTGGGCACCGGCGCACTCGATTTCCTCTTCATCGACCACGACAAGAACGCGTACCTGTCCGACCTTCTTGCCATCGTCAACCGAGGCTGGCTGCACCGGGGGTCAATCGTCGTCGCCGACAACGTCGGGTTCCCGGGATCGCCGAAATACCGCGCCCACATGCGGGATCAACAGGACCGAGGCTGGCACACCATCGAACATCGCACCCACGTCGAGTACCAGACGATGATGCCGGACCTGGTTCTGGAGTCGGACTATCTGGGTTAGTGCCCGGACTCGCTGATTCCCAGCCGACGATGAATGCGCACCAGTGGTTTTGGCGCCCACCAGTTCCACCGACCCATCACGTGCATGAACGCCGGAACCAGCACCAGCCGAACCAATGTGGCGTCGACCAGAATCGCCAGCGTCAGCCCGGTGCCGAACAACCGCATCACCGCTACCTGGGCGGCGATCAGCGCCGCGAACGAGATCGCCATGATCAGCGCCGCGGCCGTAATCACCCGGCCGGTACGGGCCAGACCGAGTGCGACGCTCTCGTCGTTGTCGGCGTCGGTCTGCCCGGAAGCCAACCAGTACTCCCGGATCCGCGAGATGAGAAACACCTCGTAGTCCATCGACAACCCGAACGCCACACAGAACAGCAGCACCGGCATGTTGGCCACCAGTGTGCCGGTCGACGTCGTGCCCAGAGCGCCGAGATTGCCGTCCTGGAACACCCACACCATCGCCCCGAACGTCGCACTCAGTGACAACACGTTGAGTATCAGCGCCTTGACGGGCAGCACCACGCTGCCGGTCAGAAGGAACAGCAGCACCAGCATGATGGTGGCGATCAGGCCAAGCACCAGTGGCAGCCTGGCGGTGATGGCGTCGACGCTGTCGCGATTGGTCTGCGCTAGGCCGCCGAACTCGACGGTTCGGCCCGCCGGGGTTGGAATCGCGTGCATCCGGCTGAGTTGGGTTTCCGACGCTTGCGAGAACAGCGGCAGCGAGCTTCCGACGGTCAGCAGGATGCTGCCAGACACCTCGCCGGTCGCGGCCATCGACGGCCCGGTCAGCACCCCGTTGGCGAAGTTCCCGCTCGGCGCGGACACCGAATTGACGTCTGCGACCCGGGAGATGTCCGCGGCATATCGGTCGACCTCGGCGCGGTCCAGACCGGCGGAGTCGGCGATGACGATGAGCACCTCGGAGTCGGAGTCGATGGCGAAGTCCGCTCGCAACAGGTCACCAACCTGATGAGCCGAGGCGGACTTCGGCAGCACGCGGTCGTCGGGAAAGCCGGGCCGCACCCCGAGGAAAGGGGATCCCAGCACACATAAAAACACCACTACGGCAAGGCCGATCGGCACGGCGTGACGTGCGACGAATTTGGCTGAGCGGTACCAGAATTGACTCTCGATTCCCAGCGGCTCGGGCGTCGGCCGGCCGCGGAGGCGGCGTAATGCGGCCCGCACGTCCAGTTTGTCCAGCCGGTCGCCGAGTGCCATGATCGCCGCGGGCGTGACGATGATCGCGGCCACGGCGGCGAACGCGACTGTGGCAACCCCTGCGTAGGCGAATGAGCGCAGAAAGCTCATCGGGAACAACACCATGACCGCCATCGACAGCGCGACGATCAGCGCCGAGAACAGCACCGTGCGGCCGGCGGTGGA
>CAIWCQ010000279.1 GCA_903911165.1 uncultured Actinomycetes bacterium
CGTTTCTCCTTGGCTTTGAGGGTGGTGAGCATCTCCTCTTCCTTAGGGCTGCGTTTCTCCTTGGCTTTGAGGGCGTCGATCTGATCGGCAACTCCGCGATTCAGCATGTTGGCGTAGAGCCTGGTCTTGTCCTGCCAGTCCAGCGTCTCCATCCCAGCAGCTCCGCCCTTGAACAACGCGGTGAGTGCGTTGGTCACCCGCTCAGGGAAGCTCTCCCTGTCGAGTGCCGAGTTGAGCAGGGTGTTGGCGGCTGTACGCCCGTCAAGGTCTTCGGCCAACCTGGTCGGGTCGCCGGCGTACAACGCACCTCCGTAGCGGACGAGCTCCATCTGCTCGGCCTTGGTTCGGAGACCGGTGAACACGGTGTGGAACGTAGCGTCGTTGACCCCGATGCCGAGCAGTTTGCTGACGCGTTTCTTGGCCAGCTCGTTGTCATCCGTCGCCGTGGCGGCGAACGCAGCCCTGAACAGGTCGGTGTCAGACACCTTGGAGTCGGGACCGACAATTCCCCTGAACCTGCTGCCAATCTCGGCGAACTGGGCCGACACCCCGGTGCGAACGAACTGCTTGTACATGCCGGCCGAGATTCTGCCGGAAGCGGCACTGTTGATGAATTCGGCGGCAGCGTCAGGGTTGACGCCGGCCTTCTTCATCATCTCCACAAACCTCGCCGGGTCACGGGCCAGGCGGTCAAGTGCGTCTAGCTGCGGGTTGGAGGTGTCAGCCGACGCCAGGGCGGAGAAAATGTCGCTGTATTCGCCGCGGAGTGCGTCACTCACCTTGGTCGTGTCGAGCATCCGCTGCATGTTGGCCAGCCGTCCGGTGAACATGCTGGTGGCCGCCGCAGCCTGTCGCTCCTGGATGACCCCGGCCAAGGCCACCGGGTCCCGAGTCACACCGGCCCGGATGTTGGTACCAAAGGCGTCCCGGAGGTTCACCGCCCCGGCCTTACCCATCAGCAGGCTCTCGCCGGCCAAGGCCGCCATGGCGGTCGGGTCCAGGTTGTTCTCGCGGGCGATCTGGGCCACGCCGTTGATGATGTTGGCCATGGCCCCGACGGCGATGCCGGTCATCCGCTGGATTTCCTTGAAACGATTGACGGCGGTCTCCAGCTCCTGCTCACTCATGTGGCCAAGGCCGCCGCCGGTGATGGTCTGGATGGCGCCGATGGCCTGCTCGGGGGTGGCGTTCCTGGCCACCAGTCCGGCGTCGACCACGGCCGCCTGGGCCTTGAGCATGCCGCCGACGGTCTCGAACATGCGAGGGCCGCTGCCGGAGCCCAGTGCCGCCTTTGCAGCGTTGGCCAGATCTTCCTTCGTGTAGGCCGGCAGCAGACCGCGGGCCTCCAGGGACAGGGCCATTTCCCCGGCTTCACGGAGTGAGAACCCGTAGTTCTTGCCTCCGCCCTGCTTGAAGTACCCCTGCATCTGGACGGCCATGGTCCCCATCTGGTCGTCACTTAGCGAACCGCCCCATCGGCCGCCGACATACTGTCGCTCGTTCAGTTGCTGCACGTGCTCGGGCGTGTAGAACGAGGGTAGGGCCTGGTCCAGGATCTCCATCGGCAAGACGCCCATGGCGGCGAGCTGGCCGATCGCCATTCGCCCGGTGGGTTGAGTGGCCCACTTCACGAGCGTGCCAGCCATTGCCGACCCCTTCTTGGCGGCCTCGGCCGGGTCGGTCTCCCCGAGCATCTGCACCACCCCCGTCATCATCGGGGTCAGTCGCTCAGCGTTGCCTCCTTCCAGGCGGGAGGAGATGGCACCGATCGAGGCCATGCGGGATTCCCGCATCACCCTGTCGGAAAGCAGCATGGTGGGACCGAACGGATCTCCGGCGTGCCCCGCCCGCCCCAACAGCATGGGGGCGAACTGGGCGCCCATGTTCATCAGCATCGACGTCTCCGGGCCAAACAGCCCGGAGCCGGGGGCGGGGGAGACGTTCGGGGAGTAGACGTTCTGGCTGTACAGCGGCTGATAGAGCGGGTTTGGCGGCACCGCCATCGAGTTCTGGTAGGCCGCGTTGCCCAGCATGTAGGCCGCGTTTTCCGCGGACCCCGGCTGCCCGGGGATGCCCCCGAAG
>CAIWCQ010000280.1 GCA_903911165.1 uncultured Actinomycetes bacterium
CGACCAGGTGAGCGCATTGGGCCGGCGGGCGCTCGCGGTGAGCACCGACATCACCGACGACGAGCAGGTAGCCAACCTGGTCACCCGCAGCCTTGAGGAGTACGGCAAGGTCGACGTCCTGATCAACAACGCGTTCCGGGTGCCGTCGATGAAGCCGTTGGCAGACACCACGTTTCAGCACATCCGCGACGCCATCGAACTGACGGTGCTCGGTGCGCTTCGGATCAGCCAGGGGTTCACCCCGGCCCTGGCCGAGTCCAAGGGCTCAGTGGTGAATGTGAACTCCATGGTGATCCGGCACTCCCAGCCGAAATACGGTGCCTACAAGATGGCCAAGGCGGCGTTGCTGGCCATGTCGCACTCGCTGTCCACCGAGCTTGGGGCCCAAGGTATCCGGGTGAACACCGTCGCCCCGGGCTACATCTGGGGTGGGACGCTGCAGAGTTACTTCACCCATCAGGCTGGGAAGTTCGGCACGACCGTGGAGGAGATCTACAACGCCGCCGCTGCCGGATCCGACCTCAAGCGGCTGCCGACCGAGGACGAGGTGGCATCGGCGATCCTGTTCCTGGCCAGTGATCTGGCCAGCGGCATCACCGGCGCCACCCTGGATGTGAACTGCGGGGAGTACAAGCACTGATGGCTGCCCGTACCGATGTGGGGACCGTTGAGGACCTGAAGGCATCCGCGGTCAAGACGGTTGGCCTCGATGACTTCGGCACCGACGACGACAACTACATCGAGGCATTGTCGGTGCTGCTGGAGTCCTACCGCCGTGACGCGGACTTCACCGAACTCGGTAGCAAGATGTCTCGCTTCTTCGTGCGCAATGCGTTGGTGGCGCGGCTACTCAGCGAGGCGTCATGGAAGCAGTACCCGCAGTACGCCGAGGTGCCGATCACCGCGCCGATCTTCGTCACCGGCTTGCCCCGCACCGGCACCACGGCACTGCACCGACTGTTGTGCGGCGACCCGCGCCACCAGGGCCTTGAACTGTGGCTCGCCGAATTCCCGCAACCCCGGCCACCGCGCGAGACATGGCCGGACAATCCGGTCTTCGCACAGTTGGCGTCGCGGTTCGCCAAGGCGCACGCGGAGAACCCGGATTACACCGGCTTGCATTTCATGACCGCCGACGAGGTGGAGGAGTGCTGGCAACTCCTTCGGCAGTCGCTGCATTCGGTGTCGTATGAGTCTTTGGCCCATGTTCCGACCTACTCGACGTGGCTGGCCGCGCAGGACTGGACGCCGTCGTATCAGCGGCACCGCCGCAACCTGCAACTGATCGGACTCAACGAACCCGAAAAACGCTGGGTGCTGAAGAATCCGAGCCACCTGTTCGCACTCGACGCGTTGTTCGCCACCTACCCCGATGCGCTGGTGATCCAGTGCCACCGGCCGGCCGAGACCATCATGGCCTCGATGTGCTCGCTGGCGCAGCACACCGCCGAGGGCTGGTCCAACAGCTTCGTCGGCCCGACGATCGGTGCCGACTCGCTGGAGACCTGGTCACGCGGCCTGGAGCGGTTCAACGCGGTCCGTGCCAAGCAAAATCCCGCGCAGTTCTGCGATGTCGACTACTTCGAACTCATCAAGGAACCGCTGCGCACCGTCGAGAACATCTACGCCCACTTTGGGATTGAGATGACCGATGCGGCCCGCGCCGCTATCGCGCACACGGACGACGAGAGCAAAAAGGGCCCGCGCGCACCGAAGCACACTTATTCGCTGGCCGATTACGGGCTGACCGAGGAACAGGTCACCGAACGCTTCCGCGGTCTGTAGTCGGCTCAGCCGTCGCCGGGGGACGGTGCGCTCGAGTACTCCTCCAGACAGCCCTCCGCGATGGCGTGGGTGATGCTGTCGGAGAGTTTCGGGCAGGATCGAGCGCGAGCACTGCTGCCACCGGAGGCGCGGATCTCGGTGAAATAAGCGCACCGCTGCTGGGATTCGGTGCTCCACTGCACCGCGGTATGCGGGGCACCGAGTTTCTTGACTTTCACCGAGGCGTGGCAGAAACGGCAGTCCACGTCGCCGAGGCCGGCACTCAAATACCGTTCGCGGTCACGGCGGGTGGCCTCGTGCACGGCCGCGGCGCGTGCGGGGTCGTCGGCGAAATCAGGCGCCTTGGACCATGCCGAAATGTCGTTGTCGTCGGCGACCGGGTGGTGGTCGTCGTCGTGCGCGCCGTGCAGCAAGAGCATCGACCGGGCCAGCGCGGCGGGGTCGGGCGAGGACTCGCCGGGGTTCACGAACTGCTGGCCTGCTCGGCCTGCCGGCGCAGGTTCTCCTCGACTTCCACCTGCCACTTTTCGTTGGCCTTGGTGGTGTCGACCTCGAGTTCGAAGCGATCCGTCATTTCCGGCGAGATATCGGCGACGTCAACATAGAACTGCTGATACCAGCGGCGCATCTGGTAGACCGCGCCGTCCTCCTCTACAAGCAGTGGATTGTCGATGCGGGTCTTGTGCTTCCAGATTTCGACGTCCTGCAGGAAGCCTTTGCTGACGCCGACGCTCATTGCGTCGGAAAGCTTCTCCGACATGGCGTCATCCATGCCCTTGGGCTTCTCCACGATCACGCCCCACTGCAGCATGAAGGAATTCTGGGAGACCGGGTAGTGGCAGTTGATCAGAATAGACTCGGACTTGAAGCCGCTGTAGTTGCTGTGCAGCCAGTTGATCATGAAGGACGGGCCGAAGTAGGACGCCTCGGAATCGAGGTGGGAGGTGCCGTACGCGGTGCCGCCCAGGGTGACATCGGGACGGCCGACGTTGTGCAGGTACTGCGTGGCGATCTGGCCTTCGAAGACGTTCTTGAAGTACGTCGGCAGACCTAAGTGGATGTAGAAGAAGTGCGCCATATCGGTGACGTTGTCGACGATCTCGCGGCAGTTGGCGCCTTCGATCAGCAGGGTGTTCCATTTCCAGTCGGTCCACTCGTCGGTGCCCTGCTCGGGGATCTCCGGGATGCGTACCTCCGGTTGGGGCGGGTTGCCCTCATGGTCGTGCCAGACGAACAGCAGTCCGGCGCGCACGTCGGTGTGCCACGAACGAGTGCGGGCCAGTTTGGGAGTGCGCTTGGCGTAGGGCACCAGGGTGCACCGGCCGTCACCGCCCCAGCGCCAGTCGTGGAACGGACACGCCACCGAGTCGCCCTTGATGCTGCCCTGGGAGAGGTCGCCGCCCATGTGCCGGCAGTAGCCGTCGAGCACACGTAGCTCGTTCTTCGAGTCGGCGAACACCACCAGCTTGGTGCCGAAGGCGTGAACGGGGTGGGGCTGTCCGTCCAGGAAGTCCCGCACCGGGCCCAGGCAGTGCCACCCCCGGGCATACCGGTCCGGCAGGGTCCCGGTGTCGATCTCGCGAATGTCGGTAGTCATATTGCCCTCCGCAGTCAGCCTCTAACTAGAACACGTTACAGTTTTCTTCCGCCGGCAACAACCCAGAGACCTCGCCGAGTGTGACGCTGTCTGAACGCTCGACGGCGAACGTGACGCTGGGCGCACGGTGGGCGCGGCTTCAGACCTTGGTGGGCTTCTCGCTGCCCACGACCCACATCGAGTAGTACTGCGAACCGCCGCCGTAGGCGTGGCCGAGAGCCTTCTTGGCACCGGCCACCTGGTGGGCCCCGGCCTTGCCCATGACCAGGATCGCGGCCTCGGCGAATCGGATGAGGCCCGACGCCCCGATCGGATTCGAGGACAGCACCCCGCCGGAGGGGTTGACCGGAAGCCGGCCACCGATTGCGGTCTCGCCCGACTCTGTGAGCTTCCACCCTTCGCCCTCAGGCACAAAGCCGAGGTTCTCCAGCCACATCGGCTCGAACCAGGAGAACGGGAC
>CAIWCQ010000281.1 GCA_903911165.1 uncultured Actinomycetes bacterium
ACGTTCTTCAGGCCCGTCTCCATGACCTCCCACTTGGAGGAGTCGATCATCACCGGAACGCGGCTGATGTCCGGCTCGGCGGCGATCAGCTTGGTAAACCGGTCCATCGCCGCGACGCCGTCGATCATGCCCTCGTCCATGTTGATGTCGATGATCTGCGCACCGACCTCGACCTGTTGCAGCGCGACGGACAGCGCGGTGTCGTAGTCCCCGGCTTTGATCAGGTTGCGGAACCGCGCGGAGCCGGTGATGTTGGTGCGCTCACCGATGTTCACGAACAGGGAATCGTCGGTGATATTGAGCGGCTCCAGGCCCGAGAGCCGGGTGGCGACGGCAATGCGCGGCACTTCTCTCGGTGGCACGCCCTCGACGACCTTCGCAATCTCGGCGATGTGCGGCGGCGCAGTTCCGCAACAACCGCCGACCAGGTTGACCAGGCCGGCCTCGGCGAACTCGGCGAGGTAGCCGGCCTGGCGCTCCGGGGACTCGTCGTATTCACCGAAGGCGTTGGGCAGGCCGGCGTTGGGATAGCAGGAGACAAAGGTGTCGGCGATCCGCGCGAGTTCGGCGATGTAGGGCCTCATCTCGGGAGCACCCAGGGCGCAGTTGAGGCCGACCGCGATCGGACGGGAATGCCGGATCGAGTTCCAGAACGCTTCGGTGACCTGACCGGACAGCGTTCGCCCGGAGGCATCGGTAATGGTGCCCGAGATGATCACCGGCCACCGGCGACCGCGTTCCTCGAACAGTGTCTCGACGGCGAACACCGCCGCCTTGGCATTCAGCGAATCGAAGATCGTCTCGATGATCAGCAGATCGGAGCCACCATCGACCAAGCCGTTGGCAGCTTCGAGGTAGGAGGCCACCAACTGGTCGTAGGAGACGTTGCGAGCACCGGGGTCGTTGACGTCCGGCGAGATCGACGCGGTCCGCGTCGTCGGCCCGATTGCACCGGCGACATAGCGTGGCTTGACGCCGGTGCTGAACTCGTCGCAGACCTTGCGGGCCAGGGCGGCACCGGCGTAGTTCAGCTCGTAGGCCAACTCGTGCATGTCGTAATCGGCGAGAGATACCGAGTTGGAGTTGAACGTGTTCGTCTCCAGAATGTCCGCACCGGCCTCAAGGTATTCGCGGTGGATTAACTCGATGATGTCCGGCTGGGTAATGGAGAGCAGGTCGTTATTGCCCTGCAGAGCCGTCGGCCACTCCGCGAACCGCTCGCCGCGGTAGCCGGCCTCGTCCGGCCGGTCCCGCTGGATCGCCGTGCCCATCGCGCCGTCGATCACCATGATCCGGCTACGCAGAGTTGCCGTTAGCTCATCGGTGCAGTCGGGGCGGATAACTGCTTCGAAGCGGTTATCGTCTGGTGCACTCAAATCAGGTTCCTTCCTTAGCGGAAGGCGTCCTTAACTCTGCCGAGCGTGGCGGATTCCGGGGAACCCGAACCCGTCGCAACGCCTCTCGACGTGATGAGTCTACGCGGTCATCCCGGTCGATGTCTCCCCCGCCGCCGGTGACCCGCTGCCGGTCAGGAGGGCGGTGGATCAACCGAGACGGCGACGGGCCGGTCCTATCCGACTCCTCGCAGCCGGGCAGGGCTTAGGCTGAAATGGTGACCTCGTGGAACTGGGCCGATGGCACCGTCGCCGGAGGCAGTGGCGCTCAAGGCCCCAAACTGCCTGATCTCCACAACACCGTCATCGTGGCGGCCTTCGAGGGCTGGAACGATGCCGGTGACGCCGCGAGTGACGCCTTAGAGCATCTCGACGCAATCTGGGAGGCCCAGCCGATCGTTGAGATCGACGACGAGGCCTACTACGACTACCAGGTGAACCGACCGGTGATCCGCCAGATCGACGGCGTCACCCGCGAGTTGGTGTGGCCGTCGATGCAGATCTCGCACTGCCGGCCGCCCGGCTCAGACCGCGACATCGTCCTCATGCACGGGGTCGAGCCCAACATGCGCTGGCGCAGCTTCTGCGCCGAGTTGCTCGCGATCGCCGACAAGCTCAATGTCGAAACCGTGGTCATCCTGGGCGCGTTGCTGGCTGACACCCCGCACACCCGCCCCGTTCCGGTCACCGGGGCGGCCTATTCACCGGAGTCGGCGAAGTTCTTCGGCCTCGAGGAGTCCCGCTACGAGGGGCCCACCGGGATCGCGGGTGTCTTCCAGGACGCGTGTGTGGCCGCCGGCATCCCGGCGGTGACCTTCTGGGCGGCGGTGCCGCACTATGTCTCCCAGCCCCCGAACCCCAAGGCCACGGTGGCACTGCTGCGCCGGGTCGAGGAGGCGCTGGACATCGAGGTGCCGCTGACCGATCTGCCGGCCCAGGCCGAGGAGTGGGAACTGGCCGTGACTGAGATGACGGCCGACGACGAGGAGATCGCCGACTACGTGGCCGGACTGGAAGCCCGCGGCGACGCCGAGGTTGACGTCAACGAGGCGATGTCCAAAGTCGACGGCGACACCCTGGCCGCTGAATTCGAACGGTATCTGCGTCGCCGGGGCCGCTAGTCCGCGGATTGCCCGATCACGCCCATGCGATACCGTGGTCACTGTCTAAATTCGCTCCTGAAAAGCGCTACCGAAATCGAGGTCTCATGAGGCTGGCCATGACCGAGGCCGACACGGCCTTCCGCGACGAGTTGCGCGAGTTCTTCACCACCGAAATTCCCGCGGAAATCCGCGAGCGCGCTCGCAACGATGCCTTGAACCTTCCCGAGGACATGGTCGTCACCCAGCGGATCCTCAACAAAGCCGGCCTCGCGGTGCCGAACTGGCCTGTCGAATGCGGCGGCAAGGACTGGTCGCCGCTGCAGCACCAAATCTGGTCCGATGAGATGCAACTGGCCTATGTTCCGGGGCCGCTGAATTTCAACACCAGCATGGTGGGACCGGTAATAGCGCAGTTCGGATCACCGGAAGTCAAAGAGCGTTTCCTGCCGGCGACAGCCAACCTCGACATCTGGTGGTGCCAGGGGTTCTCCGAACCCGAGGCCGGTTCCGACCTCGCGTCGCTGCGCACGACGGCGGTGCGCGACGGCGACCACTACATCATCAACGGCCAGAAGACCTGGACCACTCTCGGCCAGTACGCCGACTGGATCTTCCTGCTGGTGCGCACCGACCCCGACGCGCCCAAGAAGCAGGCCGGGATCTCCTTCATCCTCGTCGAGATGAACACGCCAGGCATCACGCTGCGGCCGATCAAGCTCATCGACGGAAGTTACGAAGTCAACGAGGTGTTCTTCGAAGACGTCCGGGTTCCGGCCAACCAACTCGTCGGTGAGGAAAACGCCGGCTGGAGTTACGCGAAGTTCCTGCTGTCCAACGAGCGAACCGGAATCGCCCGGATCGGCACCACCAAGGCCTGGCTCGCCGAGGTCAAGGAACGCGCCACCAAGACACCGCAGGGCCACGGCACGCTCCTGGATGATCCGCTATTCGCCGCCCGGGTCGCCGAGGTGGAGGGTGAGTTGCTGGCGCTGGAACTCACCCAGATGCGCGTCAGCGAGGACGAGGCCGGCGGAAAGCCGAACCCGGCCTCGTCGATCCTGAAACTGCGGGGCAGCCAACTCCAGCAGGCCGTGACGGAGTTACTGGTGGAGGTGGCCGGCTCCGATGGGCTGCAGGTCGAGGCCGGCGCCCACAACGCCGCGGCCAAGTACCTCAACTATCGGAAGACATCGATCTACGGCGGCAGCAACGAGGTTCAGCGCAGCATCATCTCCGCCACGATCCTCGGTCTTTGAGATCCTGGACCTCTAGAGAGATATCGGGACACGACGATGAACTTTGACTTGACCGACGAACAGCAGATGCTGGCCGACACCGCTCGTGAGATGTTCTCCCGCAGCTACGACACCGAAAGCCGGAACAAGGCCGTCGACTCCGACCTCGGCTGGAGCCGGGAAGTCTGGAAGCAACTCGCCGAGATCGGCATCCTGGGACTGGGCTTCGACCCTGATGAGGCCGGACCGATCGAGGTGATGGCGGTGATGACCGAAATTGGTCGTCGGCTGGCGCCGGAACCCGTCGCGGCGGCAGCATTGATCCCCGGCGCGGTGATCGCCGCTCACGGTTCCGACGCACAACGCGCACTGCTCGCCGATGTGGCCGCTGGTGATCGGCTGCTGGCCTTTGCCCATACCGAGTCGGGCGGGCGTGGTTCGCCCGAATTAGCCACGCGTGCAACTGAACAGGGTGGATCGTGGACGCTGACCGGGCGTAAGACGCCGGTGCTCGCCGGCGACAGCGCCGACGTCCTGGTAGTCACCGCCGCGCTACCCGGTGGCGGCTCGGGGTTGTTTCTCGTCGACGGCGACGCGACCACCCGACAGCCGTTCCGAACCTTCGACGGCCAGCGCGGTGCCGATATTGAATTCGCCGGCGCCGCCGCCCAGCCACTCGGCGCGGGCGGCGATGCAACTGCTCACATTGAGGCCGCGGTGATCCGGTTCCAGTCGGCACTGTGCGCCGAAGCCGTCGGCGCAATGGATGAGTCGCTGCGGTTGACCACCGACTACCTCAAGGCTCGAAAGCAATTCGGCGTACCGCTCAAGACCTTTCAGACCCTCACTCAGCGCGCGTCCGACATGTACGTCTCACTGGAATTGGCCCGCAGCATGAATTTCTATGCCGCAATGTGTGTGGCCGATGGGCGCTTCGACCCCGTGGCGGCCGCTCGGGCCAAACTGCAGATCGGCCGATCAGGCCGCCACATTGCGCAGGAGGCCATCCAGTTACACGGCGGCATCGGCGTGACGGCCGAATACCCGATCGCGCATTACGCCGCCCGACTGACCGCGATCGACCAGACCTTCGGCTCATCGACTGACCAGTTGCGTTATCTGAGCGGCCAGGTGGGCAACTACGGGGTTGCCGTTCTCTAGGGCCTCAGCTCACCTTGACCGGCTTCGGCGCCTTCCACTGGCCGTCCAGCGCCTCAGGCTTAGGCGAGTAGAGGCGCATATAGAGGGTGAACGGCCCCGGCGGTGACGGCAGCCAGTTGGGCTCCTTCTCCGGTCCGGGCGAGCTGTTCTGAATAAAAATCGTCAGCCCGCCGTCCGGGTCTTTGACCAAATTGGGCAGCATGGGCGAATTGATGAGATAGCGGTTGATCGGGTTGGCGACCAGCAAGCTCTCCGGCAGCTTGTACATGGTCACCGACCAGAACGCATCGACCGGCGGCAGTTGACCCGGCGCGAACCGCAAGGTGTAGTTGCTTGCACCGTTTAACGGCGTGCCTTCGGTGTCGGTGGCCAGCACGGGGTACATCGCTTCGGTACTGGAGTTGCCGTAGATGCCGAGAACCGCACCGGTCATCCGGTACAGGTAGTTGTCGCCGAGTTGTTCCCGGGTGCCGAACACCTGGCCAGAGGTCACCTGACCGGTATCTACCTTGTCCTTCTTGAAGGTGTTGAATTCGGCCCACGCGTCGGCCATGCCGGCCTCGATAGCGCTGCGCATCTCGGGGCTGAGTTCCGCGGCGTTGAAGCTGCCGTCCGCCGCGATCCCGAGGGTGGCGAAGCGGTCCCGAAGATCCTTCTCCAACGGCAGGGTCGGAGTGAACCGCATTGCGAAATTGAGGATCTCGAAGAATTTCGGCGAGGTCTTCTGCTCATCAGCGGTAAGCGGCGTGATCCACTCAACAGCCGGCGCCGGCGGTGGGGCGGGCTGGTTGAGAAAAGCCGACAACGGCTGAACCTGATATCCGGCCTGGATCTTGGCGACATTATCGAGATCATCGGGCCCGAACAATTGCGTGCGGTACAGCACGAAATCCAGGTCGGTGTCAGAGCGGATCACCGTGTCGATACCGGCAGGCTTATCGCCCGTCCAACCCGGTCCTGCCAGCAGGTAATTGCCACCTCCGTTACCGGTCGTTCGGGTTCCTACATAATCGAAGTTGTAGGTGTATCCGTCGATGAACTGCAGCGAGTAGAACCGGTCGTTGTCGATCGGTGGGACCGTCAGCACTAGCGGCTCAGCCCGAAGATCCGCTCCTAGGAATGAATATGGTGTATCCGAGTTCGGCGTCTGGAGGGCAGTGTCGGCCGGAGTGGCCACTCGCGCGGTGCTGTGGATCTGGTTCCAGTCGCCCTTGTACTCGGGATTGTTCCTGTCCACGAAGTAGGAGTACTGGACGCGGTAGCTGTCGACCATCGGGAAGCCATAAATGTAGGCCTCCTTGGCGATAGCGCGGGCCTGCTCCGGGGTGACGCCGGTACTCGTCGCTGTCGGCGACTCGGTTTTGGCACATCCGGCTAGCGTCGCAACCAATAGCAAGACGACTGCCATGATGATTTTCCGCACTGAACCCTCCCGATATCCCTGTCGTTTCCTAAAGCGTGATGCCCAACAAGGCATCAACCGCGGTCGCGAGCGTA
Organism: uncultured Actinomycetes bacterium; assembly: GCA_903911165.1. Taxonomy (GTDB): domain Bacteria; phylum Actinomycetota; class Actinomycetes; order Mycobacteriales; family Mycobacteriaceae; genus Mycobacterium. Next base: position 6,391 of record CAIWCQ010000281.1, read on the forward strand.
GCCGGTCCGGACATGTCATGGCCGCCGTATTCCAGCAAGTCCGTGACCCAGCCATCAACTGCGGCAAGAGCCTTCGGCGTATCGAGATCGTCAGCCAGATAGCGCCGCAGCCGCCCGATGACGTCGGTCGCATCGGGGCCCGACTGCATACTCAGCGCGGTGCGCCAGCGACTCAACCGGGCGTCGGCCTCGGTAAGCACCTGATCACTCCAGAAGCGGTCACTGCGGTAATGCCCGGCCAGCAGTCCGAGCCGAATCACCGCCGGGTCCACACCGTCAGCCCGAAGTTGCGATACCAGAACCAGGTTGCCGCGACTCTTCGACATCTTGTGGCCGTCCCATCCGATCATTCCGGTATGAACGTAGTGTCGCGCGAATCGTCTCTCGCCCGCCGCCGATTCCGCGTGTGCTGCTGAAAACTCGTGATGCGGGAAGATCAGGTCGCTGCCGCCGCCTTGGATATCGAATCCGAAGCCGATGCGGCTCAACGCAATTGCGGAGCATTCGATGTGCCAACCTGGTCGGCCCGGGCCGAACGGGGAGGGCCAACTCGGTTCGCCGGGTCGCCGCGCCCGCCAGAGCAGCGCGTCTAATGGCTCGGCTTTGCCGGGCCGCTCGGGGTCGCCGCCCCGCTCAGCGAAAAGGCGCAACATCGTGTCGTGGTCGTAGTTGGATTCATAGCCGAACTGCGGTGTGGCATCGGTACGAAAGTAGACGTCGGGGTGATCGGGGTCGTCGACGATGTAGGCGGCACCGGAAGCAAGAAGCTTTTCGATCACCTCGACCACCTCCTCGATGGCCTCGGTGGCTCCGATGTAGTCCTGCGGCGGATGCACTCGCAGCGCGGTCATGTCGTCGCGGAAGAGCGCCGTCTCGGCCCTGGCGAGCTCACTCCA
>CAIWCQ010000282.1 GCA_903911165.1 uncultured Actinomycetes bacterium
GTGAGCTCGACCCGGTGATCGGTCGGGACAACGAGATCCGTCGAGTGGTGCAGGTGCTGTCCCGGCGCACCAAGAACAACCCGGTGCTCATCGGTGAACCAGGTGTCGGCAAGACCGCGGTCGTCGAGGGGTTGGCGCAGCGGATCGTGGCCGGCGACGTACCGGAGTCGTTGCGAGGCAAGCGCCTCGTGGCGCTGGACCTCGGCGCGATGGTGGCGGGCGCCAAGTACCGGGGCGAGTTCGAGGAGCGACTCAAGGCGGTCCTCGACGACATCAAGAACTCCGCCGGCCAGATCATCACCTTCATCGACGAGTTGCACACCATCGTCGGTGCCGGCGCTACCGGCGAAGGCGCGATGGACGCCGGCAACATGATCAAGCCCATGCTGGCCCGCGGCGAACTGCGGATGGTCGGTGCCACCACTCTCGAGGAGTACCGCAAGTACATCGAGAAGGACGCCGCCCTCGAACGCCGGTTCCAGCAGGTGTTCGTCGGTGAACCGTCCGTCGAGGACACCGTCGGCATCCTGCGTGGACTCAAAGATCGCTATGAGGTGCACCACGGCGTGCGGATCACCGACTCTGCTCTGGTGGCCGCGGCGACGCTCTCGGACCGCTACATCACCAGCAGATTTCTGCCGGACAAGGCCATTGACCTCGTCGACGAGGCAGGGTCGCGGCTGCGGATGGAGATCGACTCCCGGCCCGTCGAGATCGATGAGGTCGAACGCCTGGTGCGACGCCTTGAAATCGAGGAGATGGCGCTGGCGAAAGAAGAGGACGCCGCGTCGGCGGAACGCCTGGTGAAGCTGCGCGCCGAGTTAGCCGACCAGAAAGAAAAACTGGCCGAGTTGACGACGCGCTGGCAGAACGAGAAGAACGCCATCGACATCGTCCGCGCCCTCAAAGAGGAACTCGACCATCTCCGTGGGGAGTCTGAGCGCGCCGAGCGTGACGGCGATCTGGCCAAGGCGGCCGAGTTGCGCTACGGGCGGATCCCCGAGGTGGAGAAGAAACTCGACGCGGCACTGCCGCAGACCCAGCCCCAGGCCAACGTCATGCTCAAGGAAGAGGTCGGACCCGACGACATCGCCGATGTGGTGGCGGCGTGGACCGGCATCCCGGCCGGCCGGCTCCTGGAGGGTGAGACAGCCAAGCTGCTGCGGATGGAAGACGAACTCGGCAAGCGGGTCGTCGGCCAGGCCAAGGCCGTGCAAGCCGTTTCCGATGCCGTCCGCCGCAGCCGGGCCGGCGTCGCTGACCCCAACAGGCCCACCGGCTCCTTCCTGTTTCTCGGCCCCACGGGCGTCGGCAAGACCGAACTGGCCAAGGCGCTGGCGGACTTCCTGTTCGACGACGAACGCGCAATGGTCCGTATCGACATGAGCGAGTATGGCGAGAAGCATTCCGTCGCAAGGCTTGTCGGCGCCCCTCCCGGCTACATCGGCTACGACCAGGGTGGTCAACTCACTGAGGCGGTGCGCCGGCGGCCGTACACGGTGGTGCTGTTCGACGAGGTCGAGAAGGCCCATCCGGATGTGTTCGACGTGCTGCTGCAGGTTCTCGACGAGGGCCGGCTGACTGACGGTCAGGGCCGCACGGTGGACTTCCGCAGCACCATTCTCATTCTGACGTCGAACCTTGGTTCGGGCGGCAGCGAGGAGCAGGTGATGGCGGCGGTCCGCAGCGCCTTCAAGCCGGAGTTCATCAACCGCCTCGACGACGTGTTGATCTTCGAGGGCCTCAAGCCCGACGAGTTGGTCCGGATCGTCGACATCCAACTGGCTCAGTTGAGCAGGCGACTGGCTCAACGGCGCCTGGATCTACAGGTGTCTCTGGCGGCCAAGGAATGGCTGGCAGAGCGCGGGTTCGACCCGGTCTACGGGGCGCGACCGCTTCGGCGCCTGGTCCAGCAGGCCATTGGCGACCCACTCGCCAAACTGCTGCTGGCCGGTGACGTGGTGGACGGAGACGTGGTGGCGGTCAACGTGACGGCCGACGGCGACGGTCTGATCCTGGGCTGACCTTAACCTGGGCTGATTTGGCTTTTGCGTCTGCTCGCGCGCCAATGGTGACCCTGTTGTGACCTGCGGGGCCTCTTGGCGACTGGCGACGAACGGTTACGCTACGACCAATGGTCCCGTTTTGGTTCACGCTGTCCGCACTCTGTTTCGTGGGTGCGGCGGTACTGCTGTACGTCGATATCGGGCGACGCCGCGGCCTGGGCCGGCGCCGCAAGTCCTGGGCGCGCTCGCATGGTTTCGATTACGAGCAGGAATCGACAGAGATCGTCGAACGCTGGAAGCGCGGCGTGATGTCCACCGTCGGAGAGGTCAGCGCGCGCAACGTTGTACTCGGCCAGATCCGCGGCGAAGCGGTGTACATCTTCGATCTTGAGGACGTCGCGACTGTCATCGCATTGCACCGCAAGGTCGGCACGGCCGTCGTGATGGATCTGCGACTCAAGGGCATCAAGGAACCGCGGGAGGCCGACGTCTGGCTGCTCGGTGCTATCGGCCCCCGAATGGTGTACTCCAACAACCTCGATGCGGCACGGCGGGCTTGCGATCGTCGGATGGTGACGTTCGCCCACACCGCGCCGGACTGCGCCGAGATCATGTGGAACGAGGAGAACTGGACGCTGGTCGCAATGCCGGTGTCGGCCACCCGCGCCCAGTGGGACGAGGGCCTGCGGACGGTTCGGCAATTCAACGATCTTCTGCGCGTGCTGCCACCCATCCCGGCTCAAGCCGCTGCCGCACAGTCGGCGGCCCGTCGCAACGCACTTCCCCCGGGCCGCAGCGAGGCTCCGCCGATACTCGCGCCACGGCCTGGTACGCAGGCACCCAACTACCAAGTCTGACGCGTCCCGCGGGCTGGGTCTGACGCGTCCCGCGGGCTAGGTCTGACGCATCCCCCGAGCCGATAGGGTGGCGGGATGCCACGTCCTACCGCCTTGATCACCGGCCCCACCTCGGGCCTGGGGGCCGGGTACGCCCGTCGGTTCGCGCGCGACGGATACGACCTGGTGCTGGTCGCCCGCGATGTCGACCGTCTCGTTGATCTTGCCGCGGAACTGCGGGCCGCCCACGGTGTCGAGGTTGAAGTGCTGCCCGCCGATCTGTCTGTCGAGGCCGACCGCGACAGGGTCGTCCGACGACTGGCAGCCGGGGTGGCGGTGCTGGTCAACAATGCAGGATTCGGCACGTCGGGTGAATTCGCCCATACCGACCCCGCGTTGTTGCAGCGCCAACTCGATGTCAATGTCACCGCCGTTATGCATCTGACGCGCGCCGCACTACCGCCGATGCTGGCCGCCCACCGCGGATCGGTGATCAATATCGCCAGCGTCGCCGGTCTGCTGTCCGGCCGGGGTTCCACCTACTCGGCGTCGAAGGCCTGGGTGGTGTCGTTCTCCGAGGGCCTGGCCAATGGTTTGACCGGAACCGGGGTGGGCGTGCACGCGGTCTGCCCGGGCTTCGTGCGCACCGAGTTCCACCAGCGCGCCGGCATCAATATGGCGGCCATCCGCGGCCCACTGTGGCTCAGCGTCGACGACGTAGTCGCCGAGAGTCTCGCGGACGTGGCGAAGGGCAAGGTGCTGAGCGTTCCCGGCGTGCAATACAAGGTGATGACGACCGCCGGACGGATAGTCCCGCGCAGATTGGTTCGTGCGCTCACCAAGAGAATCGGAGGCGGCCGTGACCGCACCTGAAATCAACGCCGCCGACCGCGCCTCGCTCACCGGTTTGGTTCGGCGATTGTCGGTGGTGTTCGGCCGCGTCACGCTTTCCTCCGGCAAAGAGGCGGACTACTACGTCGACCTGCGCCGGGCGACGCTGCACCATGAGGCCGCCCCCCTGATCGGGCGGTTGATGCGTGAGCTGACCGCGGACTGGGACTACGCGGCGGTCGGTGGTCTCACTCTGGGAGCCGACCCGGTGGCAACCGCGATCATGCACGCACCAGGACGGCCCATCGATGTATTCGTAGTTCGCAAGTCGGTGAAAACCCATGGGCTGCAACGCCTCATCGAAGGTACCGAGGTGGTCGGCAAACGTGTGTTGGTCGTAGAGGACACCAGCACCACCGGAGGTTCGGCCTTGACGGCGGTACGCGCCGCCCGCGACGCCGGAGCGACGGTCATCGGGGTGGCGACGGTGGTGGACCGGTCCACCGGCGCCGCGGCGGCGATCGAAGACGAGGGCGTGCCCTATCGGAGCCTGCTCGGACTTGCCGATCTCGACCTCCCTGCGCAGTGACCACACCCGCCGGGGGCGGTCAGTCTCCGGAGTCGGGAGAGCAACCCGACACTGATATCGCATGGGATGACGTCGTCGACGTCATCTGCGTGGGCTCCGATCCTGGCCCGGTGGCGCACGCCATCGCCGCTGTCGGGAGCGGTCTGCGGGTACTCGTCGTCGCGCGTCCGGATGCCTGGGACACCGACACTGCTGCCTACATCGCTGAAATGACCGAGGAGTTGCCGGCCCTGGCAGAAGGTCCCGCGGTGGCGGTCACTTCCCCATTAGCGATCGAAGTGCGGGCGATCGACGTGCGGGCGATCGACGCCCAACCCGCCCGGGGCCGAGTGATCGACACCTTCGATGGTGCGCGGTTGGGTGAATTTGCGGCGCAGTGTTGGGCGTCGCCGTTCGGCGTTCTCTACACCGATGTCTACCCCTCGGCTGCACTCGGCGCGATGCCCATGCGTACCGGGGCGGATCTGCGCATCGAGGCAATCGTGATCGGAGCCTGCGCACCGGACTGCACTCTGACCGAATGGTTGGCGGCGCGGGCTCTCGATGACGACATCCGACCGGATCGCGACGTGATGTGGACGCGACTGGTCGTCGAGTTCGGCCGGGTGGCCGGCGTCGAACTGGACAGCGCATCCGGACCGGTGTTGGTTCGGGCGATAGAAGGGGTTGCGCTGCCGACTGCGTGGCACTCCTCGGACCCGCCGGCTCAGCCCGGACTACCGGCCGCGCAAGTAGCGATCGTCGGACTTGCGGCGGGCCGCTTCGGCAGGGTCGAACTGCTGGTGGCGGATCACTGATCCGGGATGGGGAAGGACCGGAACCCCGAACTCGGCGCACCCGACGGATTAGGCCCGTAGATGGCGAGCATGCGCGCATAACCGGGCGCCAGGTATCGCCCCAGATGTCCACCGCGCACCACCGCGACGTCACCGGGGAGAAGCGTGACCGACTCGCCTTCGGACTCGATGACGAGTTCACCGGCCAGCAGGTAGGTGGTCTCGTCATGGGGGTGCAGATCTTCCCAACCCTCGGCCTCAAGCTCCCACTCGTGGATCGCAACGTCGTTCCACACGGCTCCGGGACTGTCGGTCAGATGGCCGGTGATGGTCCGGCACCCAGAGCGACGGCCGCCGGCACCGGGCTTCAGGGTCACCCGCGGATAGCGGACCAGTGCCCGCCCGGGGTCCTCGTTGTCACCGGGTTCCATCTGACCGACGCTACCCTTGCGCCATGTCGACCGAGGGGTTAGAGCCCGGCCCCACCGAGTGGTCCACCCCGGCCACCGGAGTCGGGCCCTGGCCCGGACCGGTCCCCGAAGATCCGCGTTACGACCCCGAATTGCTGAAGCACGGCGATGCGCGCAACGTTGTTGACGCGTATCGCTATTGGCGTCGCGAGGCGATCATCGAAGACATCGATCGGCGTCGACACCGACTGCACGTGGCGATCGAAAATTTCGGCAATGACGCCAATATCGGGGCGGTGGTTCGCACCGCCAACGCCTTCGCGGTCGACACCGTGCACATCGTCGGCCGCCGGCGCTGGAACCGCCGCGGCGCGATGGTCACCGACCGCTATCAGCGACTGGTTCACCACGACACCACCGAGGATCTGTTGGCGTTCGCTCACGGCGCCGGCATCACCGTGGTCGCCGTCGACAACGTCGCCGGCGCGGTGCGACTCGAGGAGACCACCCTGCCGCGGGACTGCCTGCTGGTGTTCGGCCAGGAGGGGCCCGGCATCTCCGAGGCCGCGCGCTGCGGTGCTGCGGTCACGGTGTCGATCGCCCAGTTCGGCTCAACCCGCAGCATCAACGCCGGCGCCGCCGCCGGGATCGCCATGCACGCCTGGATCAGGCACTGGGCGGACCTGTCCCAGGCCTGGTAGGGCAGGATTGACGTCCATGGACCAGCAGTGGATGAACCGGGCGGCCAGCGCTGAGGCCGCCGTTGCCAAACGGCATCTCCGGCGGCTCTGGCAGTTGCCGGCCACCCAACTGGGCGTGGTGGGCTGGCCGCCCACCCGCAAGGATTCCAACTTCGGCACCTGGCATTACTGGTGGCAGGCGCACCTGCTGGACACCCTTGTCGACGCCCAGGTCCGCGACCCGCGGCCGGCGCGGGTCGAGTCAATCAAGCGCCAGATCCGCGGCCACCTCGCCCGCAACAACGGCCGCTGGACCAACAGCTACTACGACGATATGGCGTGGCTGGCGCTGGCACTGGAGCGAGCCGACCGCCTCGTCGGCGTCCCGAGTCCGCGGGCGCTGGCGACGCTGGCGGCCCAACTGATCGACTCCTGGGTGCCGGAGGACGGCGGTGGAATTCCGTGGCGCAAGAAAGACCAATTCTTCAACGCCCCGGCCAATGGCCCGGCGGGAATCTTCCTGGCCCGTTACGGCGACCGGTTGCGCAGGGCAGAGCAGATGGCCGACTGGATCGACGCGACGTTGATCGACCCGGAGACCAATCTGGTGTTCGACGGCATCAAGTCCGGTTCCCTGGTGCGTGCCCAATACACCTATTGCCAGGGTGTGGTGGTTGGCCTGGAGACCGAGTTGGCTGTGCGGACCGGCGACGACCGGCACGCGGCGCGGGTGCGCCGACTGGTGCCCGCGATCGCCGCACAGATGGCGCCGGATGGCGTTCTCAAAGGTGGTGGCGGTGGTGACGGCGGACTGTTCGCCGGGATCACAGCGCGCTACCTGGCCCTGGCCGCCACGTCGCTGCCCGGGGACTCCGAAGCCGATGCCATGGCGCGCGCCACCGCCCGCAGCATCGTCCTCGCCTCGGCGCGGGCGGCCTGGGATAACCGACAGGATGTCGAGGGCCTGCCGTTGTTCGGGGCGTTCTGGGGCAGGACCGCCGAGGTGCCTCGCGCCGACGGGCAGGCCGCAATGCTCGCCGACGGTGCGGTGATCGAATCAGCCACCCCGGAGCGAGATCTGTCGGTTCAGGTGTCAGGCTGGATGCTGATGGAGGCCGCGCACACCGTAGCCAGCGGCTGAGCAGACGATTATCCGGCCTGGCCAGCCGGTTCGCGGCTATGATCAGCGTCTGCCCCGTGACTCGAGAAGGAGAACGCGACCCGATGAAGAAGATCACGACGGCGGGAGCGACCGCGGTTGCGCTGAGCGTTGTGCTCGTCGGCTGCAGCCCCACAACCGAAAAGAACTCCACTGCCACCGAGCAGTCCACGCCGACGGAGCAGAGCGTCGCAGCGCGGCCCGAGGGCGCAACGCTGCATCAGTACATCGTCGATAACAAGATCGCCGAGGTCCCGTTCAAGAAGGGCGAGGCCGGCACGCCGACGGTCGACTTTCCGTTCCCGCCGGGCTGGCGCGCCGCCGGCGACCTGACTCCCGACTGGGCGTACGGCGCGATCATCTACGACAAGGCCGTCGACCCGAACGATCCGCCGTTCATGTACGCGATCGGCTCCAGGCTCACCGGAGACATCGACCCGCAGAAGATCCTCGAACTTGCGCCCGCACAGCTCAATGAACTTCCAGGCTTCAAGGCCACCGGCGAGCCGGAACGGGACACGCTGAGCGGTTTCGACGCCATCGACTACGTCGGCACCTATGAATTGGATGGCAAAACCCGAGCGGTCGGTCAGCAGACCATCGTCATCCCCGGTGAGGACTCGCTGTTCGTTCTGCAACTCAATGCCGAGGCGCCCGCGGGTCAGGAGCAGGTCGTCGTTGACGCCGCGAATCTCATCGGAGACCAGACCACCATCACCCTGCCGTCCTGACCGCCCGGCCCATCGACTTTCCAACGGAGACCATGATGACCATCCGATTCACCGCTTCCCGCCTGCTGCTGGCGACGGCCTGCGGCGCGGCACTGCTGTCCGCGACCATGCTGTCTGCGCCGACCGCATCGGCTGCCTGCACGGGTGGCACTGTGGCCGACCCGATCACCGGCGTGTGCTGGGCGCAGTCGCAATTTGGTTCCGGTATCTCCGGCACGGGCGGCACCTGCATGCCCGGCCGCCTGGGCTTGTGCCTGGGCGCGCTGCAGAACTCGCAGATACCCGGTGCCAACCTGCCGACGAACACTGATGCCGGTTCCGGCCGCGCTGATTCCTGGCCGTAACCGCCCGCTACTCCTCTGGAAGGGCCCCGCGGCGCTGAAACACGTTGCGGCCGATCGCGGTCAGCCCTGGCAGGATCGACAGAAACACGATCAGCAGGACCATCAGTTCGAGATTGTTCTTGACGAACGGCACGTTGCCCAGGAAATAGCCGAGCAGCGTCATCCCGGCGCCCCACACGATGCCGCCGACGATGTCGAAGGCCAGGAATACCGGGTAGCGCATATAGGACACTCCGGCCAGTACCGGGGTGAAGGTACGCACGATCGGTACGAACCGCGCCAGGATGATCGTCTTCGGCCCGTGCTTCTCGAAGAAGGCGTGCGACTCGGTGACGTAGTGCTTTTTGAAGAACCGGGAGTCCTCTTTGTCGAACAGTGCCGGGCCGATCCGCCGGCCGATGAAGTAGGCGCACTGGTCGCCGAGAATGGCCACGATCGGAACAGCGATCACCAGCACCCAGATGCTCACCGGCGGACTGGGCTGCGCCGCCAGCAAACCACCGGTGAACAGCAGCGAGTCACCCGGCAGCAGCGGAAACAGCAGGCCGGTCTCGATGAAAACGATGATCAGGATGCCCGGCAGCACCGCGGAGGCGAACAGACCACCCTCGCCCAGCCAGTACATCGGGTCCAGGATGCTGGGCAGGGCCAGCACGGTTGTGGTCATGAGCACCCAAGATACCGGGGCGGTTTGACATACTCCTCCCAGACGCACCCGTGCAGCCCAGATCCCCGTGCAGCCCAAATCCGAGAGGACTTCCATGCCCGTCGCCACACCCGAGGTCTATGCGGAGATGCTGGATCGCGCTAAAAAGCATGAGTTCGCGTTCCCGGCCATCAACTGCACTTCGTCGGAGACCATCAACGCCGCCATTAAGGGTTTCGCCGACGCCGGTAGCGATGGAATCATCCAGTTCTCCACCGGCGGCGCGGAATTCGCCTCCGGCCTCGGGATCAAGGACATGGTTGTGGGCGCGAGCGCACTCGCCGAGTTCACCCACGTGATTGCCGCGAGATATCCGATCACCGTGGCCCTACACACCGACCACTGCCCCAAGGACAAGCTCGACACCTACGTGCGGCCGCTGCTGGCCATCTCCGCCGACCGGGTGCGCGCTGGGCGGGACCCGCTGTTTCAGTCCCACATGTGGGATGGCTCTGCGGTGCCGATCACCGAGAATCTTGCGATCGCCCGCGAACTGCTCGCCCTTGCCGCCGCCGCCAAGATCATCCTCGAGGTGGAGATCGGCGTCGTGGGCGGCGAGGAGGACGGCGTCGAGGCCGAGATCAACGAGAAGCTTTACACCAGCTCCGAAGACTTCGAAAGAACAGTCGACGCACTCGGCGCCGGCGAGAACGGCCGATACCTGCTGGCTGCGACCTTCGGCAACGTCCACGGTGTCTACAAGCCGGGCAATGTGGTGCTCAAGCCCGAGGTGCTGGCCGAAGGCCAACGGGTCGCCGCCGCCAAGCTCGGCCTGGCTGACGGCGCGCAGCCGTTCGACTTCGTCTTCCACGGCGGCTCTGGCTCGCTGAAGTCGGAGATCGAGGACTCGTTGCGCTTCGGTGTGGTGAAGATGAACGTCGACACCGACACCCAGTACGCCTTCACCCGACCGATTGCCGGGCATATGCTCGCCAACTACGACGGCGTGCTCAAGATCGACGGCGAGGTTGGCAACAAGAAGTTCTATGACCCGCGCAGCTACCTCAAGAAGGCCGAGTCGAATATGACCGAGCGAATCATCGAGGCGTGCAATGACCTGCACAGCGCCGGCCGGAGTGTGTCAACCGGCTAAGGCCCAGCGGGGGGAGTGCACGGGCTATGTCGACTGGCAGATCTTCCACTGCTCGTCACGGAACTGCAGATCGAAGCTGCGGGTTGACGTGATGCTCGGGTCGAACGCCAGGTAGGAAGTGACGTTGGCCTCGGCGTGATCGCCGTTGACGATCACCTCGTCCACACTGCCCACCACCGGGTACTGCTGGGCAGCCAGGACGCGCGA
>CAIWCQ010000283.1 GCA_903911165.1 uncultured Actinomycetes bacterium
GATCAGCTCATCGTCAGTCGATTCGCGCAGTTCACCCGCGCTGACGCCTACTGCCATCAGAAGTGCTCCTCTCGGGTCACGATGCGGGCCTTAATCGGCAACTTGTGGATCGCGCGGGTCAGTGCGTCGCGGGCGATCTTCTCGTCCGGAAAGCTCAGTTCGAAGAGGATCCGGCCGGGCTTGACGTTGGCGACCCACCATTCCGGGGAGCCCTTGCCCGAGCCCATCCGGGTTTCGGCCGGCTTCTTCGTCAGCGGACGGTCCGGGAAGATGTTGATCCACACCTTGCCGCCGCGCTTGATGTGCCGGTTGATGGCGATACGCGCCGACTCGATCTGCCGGTTGGTGATGTAGGCATGCTCCAAAGCCTGGATGCCGTAGTCACCGAACGTCACCGCCGTGCCACCACTGGCGAGGCCACGCTGACGTGGGTGATGCTGCTTGCGGTGCTTGACCTTACGGGGAATCAACATGATTCAGCTCTCCGATTCCGACGTGGTGCTCTCGGCCGCTTCGACGGCAGAACCACTCTCGACGACCTCGGCCGGCGCATCGTCACCGCTGGAGGCGGCGCGGCCGGCCTCGGTGCTGGTCGCGGTGGTGCCCGAGGCACCGCTGCGACGCGGCCGGGTGCCCGCCGTCGGACGGTCACGGCGCGGCCGGTCGGCCGACGGTGCCACAGCGGTCAGCTCGCGCTTGCCGCCAACGACGTCGCCCTTGTAGATCCAGACCTTCACACCGATACGACCGAAGGTGGTCTTGGCTTCGAAGAGGCCGTAGTCGATGTCGGCGCGCAGCGTGTGCAGCGGCACCCGGCCTTCGCGATAGAACTCCGAGCGGCTCATCTCCGCGCCGCCGAGACGGCCCGAGCACTGCACCCGGATGCCCTTGACGTTGGGCTGGCGCATGGCGGACTGAATGGCTTTGCGCATCGCGCGACGGAACGCCACCCGGTTGCTGAGTTGCTCAGCCACACCCTGTGCCACCAGTTGGGCGACGGACTCTGGGTTCTTGACCTCCAGGATGTTCAGCTGCACCTGCTTGCCGGTGAGCTTCTCGAGGTCGGTGCGGATGCGGTCGGCCTCGGTACCGCGGCGGCCGATCACGATGCCGGGTCGCGCGGTGTGGATGTCGACGCGAACCCGGTCGCGGGTGCGCTCGATCTCCACGTCGGCGATGCCGGCGCGCTCCAGACCCGATGCCAGCAGACGACGGATCGCGACGTCTTCCTTGACGTACTCCGCGTACTGCTTGTCGGCGTACCACCGGGACTTCCAGTCGGTGGTGATACCGAGCCGGAAACCGTGGGGATTGATCTTTTGGCCCACTACTGCGAGCCTCCCTTCGCTTCATCCGAAGCTTCTGCAGTCTTTGCGGCGGCCGCTTTGGCGGCGGGTGCCTTCTTGGCGGGGGCCTTCTTAGCGGGGGCCTTCTTGGCGGGGGCCTTCTTAGTTGGGGCCTTCGCCGGAGCGACGCCGGTGCCCGCGGCGGCCTTGCTGCCCTGGGCGCGACGCGACCGGGAGGACTGCACGGCGCGCTGGTCGCGCGGCGGACGGCTCTCCACGATCACGGTGATGTGGCTGGTGCGCTTGCGGATCCGGAAGGCGCGACCCTGCGCGCGCGGCCGGATTCGCTTGGCGGTCGGCCCCTCGTCGGCGTAGACGGTGGCGACCACCAAACTGCGCGGATCCAGGCCGCTGTTGTTCTGCGCGTTGGCCGCGGCACTGGCGATCACCTTGGAGACCGGCTCGCTGGCCGATTGCGGTGCCCAGCGCAGGATGTCGAGGGCCTCCTCGACGGTCTTGCCGCGAACCAGGTTGATCACCCGGCGGGCCTTGCTCGCCGAGATGCCGACATATTTCGCGACGGCAGAGGCGGAGGGATATTCAGTGACTACGCTCATCGCCGCTTCGCTTTCCGGTCATCCTTGATGTGACCCTTGAACGTCCGCGTGGGCGCGAACTCGCCCAGTTTGTGCCCGACCATCGACTCGGTGACGAACACCGGCACATGCTTGCGGCCGTCATGGACGGCGAAGGTGTGACCGATGAAGTCCGGGATGATGGTTGAACGACGCGACCAGGTCTTGATGACCTGCTTGGTGTTCTTGTCGTTCTGGACGTCGACCTTCTTGAGCAGGTGACCGTCGACGAACGGTCCCTTTTTCAGGCTGCGTGGCATTTCTGCTTCTCCCTATGTCCCAGGCCGTCTAGCGCTTGTTCTTGCCGGTGCGACGGCGTCGGACGATGAGCTTGTCGCTGGGCTTGTTGGGTTTGCGGGTTCGGCCCTCGGCCTTGCCCCACGGGCTGACCGGGTGACGTCCGCCGGAGGTCTTGCCCTCGCCGCCACCGTGCGGGTGGTCGACCGGGTTCATCACCACACCGCGGACGGTGGGGCGCTTACCCTTCCACCGCATGCGGCCGGCCTTGCCCCAGTTGATGTTGGCCTGCTCGGCGTTGCCGACCTCGCCGACGCTGGCGCGGCAACGCACGTCGACACGGCGGATTTCGCCCGACGGCATCCGCAGCGAGGCATAGCCGCCTTCTTTGCCGAGCAGCTGGATGCTCGAGCCGGCCGACCGGGCCAGCTTGGCTCCGCCACCGGGCCGCAACTCCACGGCGTGGATCACGGTTCCGGACGGGATATTGCGCAACGGCAGGCTGTTGCCCGGCTTGATGTCGGCATTGGGGCCCGACTCGATGGTGTCGCCCTGGGCGAGGCCCTGCGGGGCGATGATGTAGCGCTTCTCACCGTCGAGGTAGTGCAGCAGGGCGATGTTGGCGGTGCGGTTCGGGTCGTACTCGATGTGGGCGACCTTGGCGTTCACGCCGTCTTTGTCGTGGCGACGGAAGTCGATCACCCGGTAGGCACGCTTGTGGCCGCCGCCCTTGTGCCGGGTGGTGATCCGGCCGTGCGCGTTGCGGCCGCCGGTGCTGTGCAGCGGACGGATCAGCGACTTCTCCGGTGTCGAGCGGGTGATCTCGGCGAAATCGGAGACGCTGGCACCGCGGCGACCCGGTGTCGTCGGCTTGTACTTACGGATTCCCATATCTGTTTCCTAAAGCTTTCCGCCGGCCTAGGCCGGTGCTCCGAAAATGTCGATCGGCTTGCTTCCGGCGGCCAGCGTGACGATGGCGCGCTTGGTGTCTTTGCGCTTGCCGTAGCCGGACTTGGTGCGCTTGCGCTTGCCCTGTCGGTTAGCCGTGTTCACCGAATCCACCTTGACCGAGAAGATCTTCTCGATGGCGATCTTGATCTGCGTCTTGTTCGAATCCGGGTGGACGATGAACGTGTAGACGTTGTCCTCGATCAACCCGTAGGACTTCTCGGAGATGACCGGGGCCAGGATGATGTCGCGGGGGTCAGTCACAGTCGCCATCAGGGGGATACCTCCTGATTCTCGTGAGCCTCGCTCTTGTCTGCAGCGTGGTGCGCGATGTAGGCGTTGAGTGCCTCGACGCTGAACACCACGTCATCGGCGTTGAGCACGTCATAGGTATTCAGCTGATCCGGTGAGATCACGTGCACGCCAGGAAGGTTGCGAGCGCTGAGCGCTCCGACCTGATCGCTGCGGCCGATCACCAGCAGAACTTTCTTGTGCTCAGTCAGCGTGCCAAGAAATTCCTTGGCGCTCTTGGTTGACGGGCTCTGCCCGGCGACCAGTTCGGTCACCGCGTGGATCCGATCGTTGCGGGCCCTATCGCTCAATGCCCCGCGAAGCGCGGCCGCGATCATCTTCTTCGGCGTGCGCTGGCTGTAGTCGCGCGGCTTCGGGCCGTGCACCACGCCGCCGCCCCGGTACTGCGGGGCGCGTGTCGAACCCTGACGTGCGCGGCCGGTGCCCTTCTGCCGGTACGGCTTGCGGCCGCCGCCGGAGACCTCACCGCGGCGCTTGGTCGAGTGCGTTCCCTGTCGGGCCGCCGCCAGCTGGGCCGTCACTACCTGGTGCATGAGCGCGATATTGGCTTCGGCGTCGAAAAGTTCGGCGGGCAACTCGACGCTGCCACTCTTCTTACCGTCCGGAGTGCGGACGTCGATTGTCAGAGCCATTACTTCTCACCTCGATTGACCCCACCGCGTTTGACGGAAGTACGGACCATCACCAGACCCCCGTTGCGACCGGGGATCGCACCCTTGATCAACAGCACGCCGTTGGCGGTGTCGACCTTGTGTACCAGCAGATTCTGGGTGGTAACACGATCGCCGCCCATCCGGCCCGACATCCGGGTGCCCTTGAAAACACGGCCCGGTGTCGAGCAACCGCCGATGGATCCCGGCCGCCGGTGCACGGCCTGGGCGCCGTGCGAGGCGCCTTGGCCCTTGAACCCGTGCCGCTTCTTCGTGCCGGCGAAGCCCTTGCCCTTGGAGGTGCCGGTGACGTCGACGTAGCCGCCGTCGCTGAAGATCTCGGCCGTCAGTTCCTGGCCGACCTCGTACTCCGACGCCGCGGCCTCGTCGTCGAGTCGCAATTCGGCCAGGTGCCGACGCGGGTTGACTCCGGCGGCGTTGAACTGACCGGTGACAGGCTTGTTGACCTTGCGCGGGCTGATCTCGCCGTAGGCCAGTTGGACGGCGCTGTACCCGTCGCGTTCGGTGGTGCGGATCCGGGTGACGACGTTCGGCCCCGCCTTGATGACGGTGACCGGTACGACGCGGTTGTTCTCGTCGAAGATCTGGGTCATGCCCAGCTTCGTGCCGAGGATTCCCTTGCGTGTGCGTGACATATCGGACAGACCCCTACTGGATATTCACGTCGACGCTGGCCGGCAGGTCGATGCGCATCAGCGCGTCGACCGTCTTCGGCGTGGGGTCGAGGATGTCGATGAGTCGTTTGTGAGTGCGCATCTCGAAGTGCTCGCGGGAGTCCTTGTACTTGTGCGGAGACCGGATCACGCAGTACACGTTCCGCTCCGTCGGCAGCGGCACAGGTCCGACCACGCTGGCGCCGGTACGGGTGACCGTTTCCACGATCTTGCGCGCCGAGGCGTCAATAGCCTCGTGGTCATAGGCCTTGAGCCTGATGCGGATCTTTTGTCCCGCCACGCTTGTCCCACCTTCACTGCTGGTATCGCGCCGGGTTACCGGCGCTGGCTCTCGCCGCCGCTGTTTACCTGTCCTGGTCCACCGGCCCCCCGCGGTCGGGTGTGTCACCCTCGCGCAGCCTCGAAGCGCGACGGAAATCGCCTCGCTCCGAAATGGGGACCGGACGCGCCAGTGCTGGCGCTGGTCGTTCGCCTTGCGCGACACGCTCCCCGTGGGGTGCGAAACCGGCTCAAGGCAACCCGCCCAGTATGCCCCAGAACCAGGTCTGGGCCAAATCCCTGGTCAAGTCCGACGCCGGAGCATACGGTGCCAACACCGGACGAGGAGTTGCGATGAACGACGAGGGGTTGCGATGTACACAGTGATCCAGTGGGCCACCGGCGGTGTCGGAAAAGCAGCGATCCAGGCCGTTCTGCGCCACCCCGAACTCGAACTCGTCGGCTGCTGGGTGCACAGCGCCGACAAGAACGGTCGTGACGTGGGCGAATTGGCAGGTGAGGCCCCGATCGGGGTGCTCGCCACCAACGATATTGACGAGTTGCTGGCAACCGATGCCGACTGCGTCATGTATTCGCCACTGCTGCCCGACGACCAGGTCGTCATGCGGATCCTGCGATCCGGCAAGAATGTGGTCACCCCGGTCGGCTGGGTCTATCCGGACCGGCAGAGCCCGGCCGTGGCGGCCATCGAAGCGGCCTGCGTGGCCGGAAACGTCACCCTGCACGGCTCGGGTATCCACCCGGGGGGAATCACCGAGCGCTTTCCGCTGATGGTCTCGTCACTGTCGTCGGCGATCACCCATGTGCGGGCTGAGGAGTTCTCCGATCTGCGCACCTACAACGCCCCCATGGTGGTGCGCGAGGTGATGGGCTTCGGCCTGACGCCCGAGCAGGCGATGGGCGGGCCGATGGCGGTACTGCTGGAAGCGGGATTCAAACAATCCGTCCGGATGGTGACCGACCAGTTGGGTTTCGATGCCGAACCTCGCATCCGGTCCACCCAGGAGGTCGCGATCGCCGTAAACGGATCCGATGATCTGATCGTGCCGATGGAACCCGGCACGGTGGGGGCGCGACGGTTCCGCTGGGAAGCCATCGTTGACGATCGGCCGGTGGTCACCGCCGCGGTCAACTGGTTGATGTGCGAGGTGGAGTTGGATCCGCCGTGGACGCTCGGCGAGCAGGGTGAGCGCTTCGAGGTTGAGATCACCGGCGATCCCACCGTGTCACTGACGTTCAAGGGGCTGCAACCGGAGTCGGTGGCCGAGGGCCTGATCCGCAACCCCGGCGTGGTGTCCACCGCTAATCACTGCATCAGCGCCGTCCCGTACGTCTGCGCCGCCGATGCCGGCATCAAGACCTATCTGGACCTGCCGCTGATCGCCGGCCGCGCGGCACCGGATCTGGCCGTCGGCCGTTCCCCGCGAAGCGCCGACTAGCCTCGCGACGACCAGAACCCGCACTGGTGACGAGCGGCGAAGTCACCGATGACAGTGGGCCCACCGGTCTTCAGCGAGAGTCGTTGCGGCCGTTCAGGATTCAGCTGCGGCCACTCGGGCAGGCCGGGCACGTCGGGGGCGCCGGTCGTCACGAAGCGGCTCCAGTAGGCGATCATCTGATCTGACAGCACGCGCTGCGCCTCGCCGAGGTCCGGCGCACCACCGATGTCGAACAGGTAGCGCAGTTCCAGGGCGTGGCTGGCACCCACCGCGAACGGCGCCTGCCGTACCGGGTCGGGCACGGGCGCGCTGGGGTCGTTGAACTCGTATGCGTACACCGGAGCGCGGTTGGCCAGTTCGGTCGCCATGGTGTCGACCGGGCAGGCGAACACCCCGTCGGTCACGGTGGCGGCGTACGCCAGGCCGACGCTGCCGTCGTACTTCGACAGCGGGTAGCGAGCGGCGATGGCGGGGGCCTCGGCACCGAAGGTGTCCTCGAGCAGAGTCCGGTACGGCGCCAGTCTTCTGTCGCGCAGGTAGCTCAGCGCCACGAACAGGGTGAACTCGTCGGCGGTGGTGCCGATCAGCATCGGCACCGCCGCGGTGCGACCGCGGTCGGCCACCGTCGCCGGGGCGAAGGGGAGCCGCTCGGTCCCGGTGACCGGGCCGGTGAGGATGTTGGCGCCGATCTTGACGTACGGCGGTCCGTCGCGAAGGCGGTCGGCGGGAAGCGCGCGCAGGCACTGCCCGGCCGACGCCGGATCGGCGCACCCTTTCCCGGCGGCGTAGCCGGCGCTGATGCGTTCGGCGGCGGGCAGGTCGGCTTGGATCTGGCACGGCCCGCTTTGCATGATGGCCGCCCGGAAGAGCCCGTCGGACTCCGGTGCGACGAGGTGGTCGCACACCGAGATGGCGCCGGCGGACTCACCGGCGATGGTCACCTTGGCGGGGTCACCGCCGAACGCGGCGATGTTGTCGCGCACCCAGCGCAGGGCCGCCTGCTGGTCGGCGAGGCCGTAGTTTCCGGGTTCGCCGTCACCGGCGGCCAGCGCCGGGTGGGCCAGGAAGCCGAGCGCGCCCAGTCGGTAGTTGATGGTGACCACGACGATATCGCCGCGGGTTGCCAGCCAGCGAGAGTTGTAGATGTCGGAGCTGCCATTGAGGAAGCCGCCGCCGTGAATCCACACCATCACCGGCCGCGGCTCGTCCGGGGTGGCCCCACTCGGGCTCCAGACCGACAGGTTCAGGCAGTCCTCGCTGGTCGCCAGGCCGTAGTCGGGGTCCACCCGGGTGTCCTGGATACACCGCAATCCCGGCTTGGTGGCGTCGCGCACCGACTTCCACGGCACCGGCGCCACCGGCGGCGCCCAGCGCAGCGGACCGGCGGGCGCGGCGGCGTAGGGAACGCCCTCGAAGATCCGCACCCCGGGCGCGATGCTGCCGCGTACCGATCCGGCCGCGGTGACGACGACCGCCGGATCGGGCGGTGCGGTGCGGCCGCAACCGGTGGCGACGAGTGCCGCCGCGAGCAGTGCGGTCGCGGCGCGAACGAATCCTGCTGGCACGGTTGACAACCCTACGCGGGCACGGCGCGGACCAGCCGCGGGTGATTTTGACCTAATGCTCTAGCTTTGACCTGCCGGTGCGACACACTGGAAATCTGACACCCGTCAACTTCGGCACAGGAGATGCGATGAGCGCAGGCACCGACCACCGGATCAGCGACCCAGCCGGACGGGTCTTGGCCGAACCCGCGGCCTATGCCGATGAGACCAGGTTGCAGGAGTCGCTCGCGCACCTGCGGGAGCATGCGCCGGTGTCCTGGGTTGAGACCGGCGACTATCGACCGTTCTGGGCGATCACCAAGCACGCCGACATCCTGGACATCGAACGGCAGAACGATCTGTTCACCAACTTTCCGCGCCCTCTGCTGACGATCGCCGAGGCTGATGATGCTCTGCTGCGCGATATCGAGGCCGGTACCGGTCTGCGCACCCTGATCCACATGGACGATCCGCACCATCGCGATATTCGCAAGATCGGAGCCGACTGGTTCCGGCCAAAGGTGTTGAAGGCGTTGAAAACACGCTGCGACGAACTGGCCAAGATCTACGTCGACAAGATGGTGGAAATGGGTCCGGAACTCGACTTCGCCCAGGACATCGCCGTCAACTACCCGCTGTACATCATTCTGACGATGCTGGGTCTGCCGGACTCCGATTTCCCCCGCATGCTCAAGTTGACCCAGGAGATGTTCGGCGGCAACGACGAGGAATTGCAGCGCGGCGGCGGGGTCGACGACATGCTTGCCGTTCTCCTGGATTTCTTCAACTACTTCTCGGCGCTGACCGCCTCGCGCCGGGAGCACCCGACCGACGATCTGGCTTCGGCGATCGCCAACGCGAGGATCAACGGCGAGCCGATGTCAGATATGGACACGCTGTCCTATTACGTGATCGTGGCCAGCGCCGGTCATGACACCACCAGTGCCGGTATCGCCGGCGGGTTGCTGGAACTGCTGCGCAATCCCGGTGAACTGGCCAGGCTGCAGAAGGATCCGAGCCTGATGGGCACCGCGGTCGAGGAGATGATCCGCTGCATCGTGCCGGTCAAGGAGTTCATGCGCACCGCCCAGGCCGATACCGAGGTCCGCGGCGTCCCGATCAAGAAGGGTGACGCGGTGCTGCTGTCGTATGTCTCGGCCAACCGGGATGAAGACGTCTTCACCGA
>CAIWCQ010000284.1 GCA_903911165.1 uncultured Actinomycetes bacterium
GGCCAGGCTGGCGGCCTGCATCGCCGCCGCCGACACCGTAGTCCCACCCGAACCGGGCAGTGCGCGGGTCGCGGTAGCGGCGGCTACCACCGTCGGCGCGTAGCCGAGGTTGAACGCCCCGCGCGCGGTGGAGTTCACGCACATGTGCGTCATGAACCCGGCGATCAACAGGTTCGACGCCTTGCTTGCCTGCAACCGCTCGTCCAGATCCGTCCCCACGAACGAGTTCGGGTAGCTCTTCACCACCACCGGCTCACCGTCGCGCGGTGCCACCCGGGCGACGATCGCCCCACTCTCGCCGTCGATGTCGTAGAGCGAGCCGGGCCCGTCGGAGTGCTGAATGTGGATGATCGGGATACCGGCCGAACGGGCCCGGTCGAGCAGGGCGGCCGCTTCGTCCAACGCCGCCTGCACACCCTCGAGCTCCATGACGCCCCGGGTGTAGGTGTTCTGGCAGTCGATCATGATCAGGGTCGAGCCGGCCAAGCTGGGCGGCGCTACAGGCAGACCGGCCAACGCGCGCAGGGTGCTGGACTCAGCCACTGATACCTCCAGGTCGGGCCCATCGGCGGTGGAACGGACCAGGCCAAACCTACCGCAACCAACGTCTCAGGAGGGTGCCCGCGCGTCAACGCCGGCTCTGCACATGACGGGTCCGCAGCAGGCTGGCGACGGTGGTGACCACCAGCACACCGCCGATGACGGCCAGTGACGTCGCCGTGGAGATTTCGGGGACCTTGACGTGTTCGCCGCCGTTGATGAACGGCAGGGTGTTCTCGTGCAGGGCGTGCAGGACGAGTTTGACCCCGATGAATGCCAGGATGAGCGACAGCCCGTAGGACAGGTAGATGAGCCGGTCGAGCAGTCCGCCGATGAGGAAGTACAGCTGCCGCAGCCCCATCAGCGCGAAAGCGTTGGCGGTGAAGACGATATAGGGCTGCTCGGTGAGCCCGTAGATCGCCGGGATTGAGTCGAGGGCGAACAGGAGGTCGGTGAAGCCGATCGCCACCAGCGCCAACAGCATTGGTGTGACCATGCGCTTGCCGTCGATCTTGGTCACCAGCTTGTCGCCGTCGTAGCTGTCGGTCGTCGGCACAAATCGGCGCACCGCGGCGATGATCCTGCTTTCGCGCTTCTCTTCGACCTCTCGCTCGTGGCCGCTTTCGCGGGCCAGCTTGTAGGCCGTGTAGACCAGGAACACGCCGAACACATAGAAGACCCAGCTGAACGCGCTGATCGCGGCCGCGCCCACGGCGATGAAAGCACCGCGCATGATCAGCGCCATCACAATCCCGATCAGCAGCACCTTCTGCTGGAACTCCCGCGGCACCGCGAACGACGTCATGATGATGGTGAACACGAATAGGTTGTCCACCGACAGCGCCTTCTCGGTGATGTAGCCGGCGAAGTACTCGCCGCCGAACTCTCCGCCCCACTTCCAGATCACCAACAAGCCGAAACCGATTGCCAGAGCGATGTAAAACGTTGACCAGAGGGCGGATTCGCGGAATGTCGGGACGTGTGGCACGCGGACGTGCGTCACGAAGTCGAAAACGAACAGTCCGAC
>CAIWCQ010000285.1 GCA_903911165.1 uncultured Actinomycetes bacterium
CGGCGTCGGCAGCGATGCGTTCCAGCAGGGTTCCCGAGACGATCGACTGGCCGTAGACGCCGTGCACAGGCTTGCCGGCCCGACGGCCGCGTTCGGCGATCCACCACCCCAACAGGGCACCCACCTCGTCGCCGGTGAGCATCCGGTAATCGACGGCAGTCCGGATGCCGACCGCGCACCGGTCGGCGTCGGGATCGTTGGCGATGATCACGTCGGCGCCTTGGGCGCGGGCGTCGGCCAGGGCGAGGTCCATGGCGCCGGGTTCTTCGGGGTTGGGAAAGTTCACCGTCGGGAAGCGGGCGTCGGGGTCGAACTGCTGGGCAACTTTGATCGGGGCCGGGAAACCGGCAGCGGCCACCGCCCGCATGAACACCTCACCACCCACGCCGTGCATGGCGGTGTAGACCGCCGACACTTCCCGCGGCCCGTCACCGAGTAGCGAAACTGCCCGCGCCACATAGTTATCCAGCACCACGCCGTCCAGGGTCTGGAAATCTTCGGACTGCGGAATGGACGCCAAGGGTCCTACCGCGGCGATGCACGCGGCGATCTCGGTGTCGGCCGGTGGGACGATCTGGCTGCCGTCGCCGAGATAGACCTTGTAGCCGTTGTCATCCGCCGGATTGTGCGACGCCGTGACCATGACACCGGCATCGCAGCCGAGTTCGCGGATCGCAAACGCCAGTACCGGGGTGGGCAGTGCCGACGGCAGCACCATCGCTTTGATGCCGGCGCCGGACATGACGGCGGCGGTGTCGCGCGCGAAGACCTCGGAGTTGCGGCGGGCGTCGTAGCCGATGACGACTGCCTTACCGCCGTTGGCTATCAGGTAGGCGGCAAGCCCGGCGGCCGCGCGTGCCACCACGACGCGGTTCATCCGGTTGCTGCCCGGGCCCAGGCGCCCGCGCAATCCGGCGGTGCCGAACTGCAGAGTGCCGTCGAACGCGTCGGCGAGTTCGTCGATGGCGTCGGCATCGCTCGCTTCGGCTTTCGCGATCAGAGCCACGAGTTCCGCGGCCGTCGCCGGGTCGGGGTCCTCAGCCCGCCAGGCGCGCGCAGTGTCGATCAGCGTCATGCGTCAGTGATGATGGCAATCGAGGCCGAGGCGCCGATCCGGTCAGCGCCCGCGTGCAGCACTTTCTCTGCGTCGCGATGAGTGCGCACCCCGCCAGATGCCTTAACGCCCAACCGATCCCCCACCATGTGGCGCATCAGGGCGATGTCCTCGACCGTGGCACCGCCGCCGCCGAAGCCGGTGGACGTCTTGACATACGCCGCGCCGGTGCGGGCGGCGATCAGACACGCGATCGCCTTCTGCTCATCGGTGAGCATGCTGGTCTCCAGGATCACCTTGACCGGCACCGGGCGCGCCGCGCCGACCACGCCGAGGATGTCGTCGTAAACCGCGGCGAGGTCACCGGAGAGCAGACCCCCGATGTCGAGGACCATGTCGACTTCGTCAGCGCCCTCGGCCACGGTGATGCGGGCCTCCTCAGCCTTGGCGAGTCGCGTCATCGCCCCGAGTGGGAAGCCGACCACCGTGCACACCATGACGTCGGATCCGGACAGACACTCGACGGCCGTCGGCACCCACCTGGTGTTGATACACACCGAGGCGAACCCATGCTCGCGGGCCTCGTCGCAAAGGGTCTCGATAGCGGTCACGGTGGCATCGGGTTTGAGCAGGGTGTGGTCGATCC
>CAIWCQ010000286.1 GCA_903911165.1 uncultured Actinomycetes bacterium
CCAACCACAACAAAGCCGACGTCGTCCAGGCTCAGCGCGCTCACCCATTCGGTGACCGGGTCGGACATACCGAAATCGTCGTGGGCCACGGAGAGGAGTTGGACGGTCCCGATCAGCGCAGCGACCGTAATCGACAGGCCGGTGACCGTCAGGTTGTAGTAGATCTTGCGGACCGGGTTCGCGAACGCCCAGTCGTAAGCCGCGGACATGAAGATTCCGTCGAGACTGTCCATGAGGCACATGCCCGCGGCGAACAACACCGGTAACGTCAGCACCGCGTACCACGGCATACCCGCCGCCGCCCCGGTTCCCGCCAGCGCGAGCAGGGCCACCTCGGTCGCGGTGTCGAATCCCAATCCGAAGATCGCCCCCACGGCGAACATCTGCCGCGGACGGTTGATCCGTGCCATGACCGGCCGCAGGATCCGCGCCAGCAGGCCACGGTTGTCGAGTTGATCCTCGAGTTCACGCTCGTCGAAAAGACCACCCCGCAATGCCGTGAACACTCGCCAAATACCCATCAACGCAACCACATTGACGATTGCAATCAGAAAGAGAAAGCCGCTCGACGCTAACGTGCCAACCAGACCCAGTACGTGGCGGGCCGACGAATCGTCGTCCAGCAGTGCTCCGGCGACTCTCGCCGCGGCAATCACCAACAATGCCAACACCACCACGATCGCGGCGTGTCCCAAAGCGAAGAAGAATCCCACCGACTTGGGCCGGGCGTCGTCGGCAGTCAATTTTCGGGTGACGTTGTCGATGGCAGCGATGTGGTCGACATCAAAAGCATGCCGCAGACCCAGCATGTAAGCGCTCACCCCGAGACCGACCGAGAACACCTGCGCACCGACGGGGTAGTTCTCAGGCGCGACCAGGAATATCAAGAGACCGAATCCGACGACGTGCAGCACAACGACCGCGCCGAGGATCGCGAAAACCTCGACGAAGTCTCTCCGGGTCCAGGAACTGACACCCTGCACGGCCATGTGACCTCCCCGTGAGGATTGCGCGTCCCCGTCGTGGTGACTTCGGCCGGGAGGGTCTGGCTACCAACCGTGGACCTGTAACAGTCCCTGGGTGGACACAGTGGCGCGACCGCACCGGAGTCTCACCGGTTTCCGCACCGTCCGAACTTCTCGCCGACCATACCGCGCCGGGTCACCGCAGGATCGTGTAGTCACCCTCGGCGGCCAGTGCGGCTTGGACCTCGGCCTCGTCCAGGTGCCGATCAGCATCGATGCGCACCGTCGACGGCCCATCTATGCCGAGTTCGACAAGGACGGCCGTCACCCCGGGCAGGGTGTCCAGCGCGCCGGTGACGTGGCCGACGCAACTCTGACAACTCAGTCCGGCAACGGTGAAGCTCTGGGACACGGCGATCAACCTTTCGGTAGCGGGGCGGCGCCGAAATTGCGCAGGCGCAGACTGTTGGAGACCACGAAGAACGACGAGAACGCCATTGCCGCTCCGGCAATAAGCGGGTTGAGCAGGCCTGCCGCGGCGATCGGGATGGCGGCCACGTTATAGCCGAAGGCCCACGCCATGTTGACCCTGATGGTGCGCATGGTCGCCCGAGCCAGGTCCAAGGCCAGAGGCACCGCCGCGAGGTCATCGCGGACCAAGATGATGTCGGCCGCGGCGATCGCCACGTCGGTGCCCCGCCCGATCGCCAGCCCGAGGTCGGCGGCCACCAGTGCGGGTCCATCGTTGATGCCGTCGCCGACCATGGCGACCACCCGACCCCGCTCCCGAAGTTGCTCAATGACATCGACCTTGCCCTCGGGCAACACCTCGGCAATTACCTCATCGATGCCGACCAGGGCCGCGACTTCGGCGGCGGCGGTGGCGTTATCCCCGGTGAGCAGCACGGTACGCAGGCCGCCGCGGTGCAGTGCCGCAATAGCACCCGCCGCTGATTCCTTGACCGCATCCGCCACCGCGATCGCGCCGCAGACCTCCTCGTCGACGGACACCAGAACGACTGTCTCGCCGCGCGATTCGCCGTCACGTCGGGCGGATTGCACGACCTCGGGAACCGCATTACGGCCGCTGATCCACCGTGGTCGGCCCACCGCGATCCGCCGCTGATCCACCAGACCGGCGACTCCGTTGCCCGGGAAGGCCTGGAATTGGACAACCGGACGGCGAGCGCCGGTGGCGGCCACGATTGCGGTGCCGACGGCATGCTCGGAGCCCTCCTCCACGGCAGCGGCCAGCGAGAGGATCATCTCAGGCTCCCAGCCGGGTGCCGCGGTCACCGCGGTGACCGAGAGATGCCCGGTGGTGAGCGTGCCGGTCTTGTCGAACACCACGGTGTCGACGGCCCTGCTGGCCTCCAGTGCCCGATGACCCTTGAGGAAAATCCCGAGTTGCGCGCCACGGCCGGAAGCCACCATCATCGCCGTCGGAGTCGCCAAGCCCAGAGCGCACGGGCAGGCGATCACCAGCACCGCCAGGGCAGCCGAGAAGGCCCGGTTTGCATCCGCGCCGGCCAGCAGCCAGCCCGCGGCGGTCAGCCCGGCGATCGCGAACACCGCCGGAACGAAAACCGCGGAGATCCGGTCGGCCAGTCGCTGCGCGTCGGCCTTCTGCGCCTGCGCCTCCTCCACCAACCGGACCATTCCGGCGAATCGGGTGTCAGCGCCGACCGCGGCGGCCTCGATGACCAGTCGGCCGTCGAGCACCACGGTGCCGCCGATCACGCTGCCGCCGGGATGCACCCGGATCGGTGTCGCCTCGCCCGTCATGGCGCTCATATCGATGGCGGCTCCGCCGTCGACGACCAGTCCGTCGGCGGCGATGGTCTCCCCCGGCCGCACCGCGAAGCGCTGCTGCTCCTTGAGTTCGTCGGCGGGGATGACCATTTCGGTGCCGTCGGGCAGCAGCACCGACACGCTCTTGGCACTCAGCGCGGCCAGAGCCCGCAGCGCGCTGCCCGCCTTGGACTTCGCGCGCGCCTCGAAGTAGCGCCCGGCCAGCACGAAGACGGTCACACCGGCGGCCACTTCCAGATAGATGGAGTCGCTGCCCATTAGGGCCTGCCACACGCCGGTCGTCTCGCGGGTGTCGTCGGCACGCGTTCCGAAGATCGTCGCCATCGACCACACCGTCGCCGCGGTGACACCGACTGAGATCAGCGTCTCCATCGAGGCGGTGCGGTGCCGGGCATTACGCAACGCAATACGGTGGAACGGCCAGGCAGCCCACGTCACGATCGGCAGCGCCAGTGCCATGAGTACCCATTGCCATCCGGTGAAGCGGGTGTCCGGGAAGACGGCGAACATCACCGACAGATGGGCCAGTGGCACGAACAGCACTGCCGCGACCGCCAGGCGCAGCATCAGTGACCGCGCTACGGCGTCGTCGGGATCGGGTCGGTCATCGGTGTCGCGGCTGCGCGGCTCGGCCTCATAACCCGCCCGGCGCACCACCTCGCACAGGTCGTCGTCGGCGAGGGGTTCGGGGGCGTCGACAGTGGCCACCCGAGTCGCGTAGTTGACCGAGGCCCGCACACCGTCGACCTTGTTAAGCCGGTTCTCGACCCGGGCCGCGCAAGCGGCACACGTCATCCCGGACACGCTGAGTTCGACGCGTCGCACTTGAGGCGCGTCCGGTCCGCCGACGACGGTCGCGGTCATCGTCCTCCTCGGTTCAAGCCCTACCACCCGTTCAAGCCCTGCCACCGTCAAAATTACCCCGGCGCGCGTGCACCCTGAGGGCACCTAAGCCATCGGATCCTCTAGTGTGCACAATCGTGGCCGACAGCGACCGGGTGACCGCTCTGGCGCTGGCGGCCGGGCGCGGCGATCGCGGTGCGCTCGAGCAATTCATCCGGGCCACCGAAAAAGACGTCTGGCGCACCGTCGCCTTCCTGGCCGACCCGGGCAGCGCCGACGACCTCACCCAGGAGACCTACCTGCGGGCGCTGAGCGCGCTGCCCCGGTTCGCCGGCCGATCCTCGGCACGAACCTGGCTGCTCTCGATCGCCCGCCGCGTGGTCGTCGACCAGATCCGCCGCAACCAGGCCCGGCCACGATGCACCGGAAACGTCGACCTCGAAGGCATCCTCGATGCCCGCCGGGGGGCGGCGCGATTCGAGGACATCGTCGAGGTCCGGATGCTGCTCGATGGTCTGGACCCCGACCGCCGCGACGCACTGATACTCACCCAGGTGCTGGGCCTGTCCTATACGGAGGCGGCCGAGGTGTGCGGATGCCCACTGGGCACCATCCGATCGCGGGTGGCCAGGGCGCGTGACGATCTGATCAACGCC
>CAIWCQ010000287.1 GCA_903911165.1 uncultured Actinomycetes bacterium
GATCCGGTGATCGCGGCGTTGATCGGGGTGACCGTCCCCGAAATGTGGGAAATCCGCACCGGCGGGCCTATCCCCCCGGCAGCGCTGCCGAGGATCAACGCCTTCCTCGAGGGGCTGTCATGACGGGCGGCGACGTCGAGATCCTCAGTCGGGCGCACGCACTCTTCGCCGGCGCGCCTGCGGCACTTGCCCTCGAATCCGCTACTGCCACGTCGGCAGGACCGCCCCCGAGCCAGGCTGGCGTCGCCGCGGTCGCTTACCGGGGTGCAGCCGCTTTGTGGCGGGCGGAACTCGCAGTTTCCCGGTCGGAGGATGCTGAACTTGCACGCATCCTCACCGCCGCCGGCCGTGATCACCGATTTGCGCACCTCGCCACCGCCGCAGTGTTGGCAGCCGCTCGCGCGGACGCCCAGGCAATACCGCCTGATCCGATTACGGCCCGAGAGCTGCTGCGCCGCAGAGCTATCCGTCTGCGCACCCAGCAGCGCCACGTACTCGCCGCGAGAAGACGCGCACGACGGCGTCGGGCCGCGTTGTTGGCCGTGCGATACCGGAGCCGCCCCAGTCGCATTCCGCGCCGATTACCGCGCCGTAGTGCCCCCGCCGACGTTGCCGTGCGGGCAGCATTGAGCAGGCTCGGCCGTCCCTACGTCTGGGGCGCCACGGGGCCGGACCGCTTCGACTGCTCCGGACTGGTCAAATGGGCTTATGCACAGGCCGGGATTCGGCTGCACCGCACCACCTTCGAGCAGATTCATGACGGCGTGCCCGTTGCACCCGGGGCTGTCCGTGCCGGTGATCTGGTGTTCCCGCATCCGGGCCACGTTCAGTTGGCGATCGGTGGCAACCTTGTCATCGAAGCGCCGTATGCGGGTGCCACCGTGCAGATCAGCCGGCTGGGCGAGAACGTCGCGATCCGCCGTCCGGCCTGACAACAGCGTCAGTCCGGTTTTCAACAGGGTGAATTGCCCAGCGCCGCGGCGCTGCCTAGCGTCTTGAGCATGAGAGGCCACCGGTGCCGGGTCTGCAACCGCCGCCGCTGAGTCATTCCGACGGGGCTGCTGCCGACGCGATCCGCGCGGCGGAAAGCGCACTGGCGCATCAGACCTCGTTGACGGCGCAGGTCGATCTCCAGGTGGTGACCGCGGTTCTCAACGCGCACACCGATCACGGCGGCGCGGTAGCGGTGCTGGACCGCCTGCAAGATGAAATCGAGGCCGCGGTCCTCATCCGAACCGACCTGGACACCCCCGCCGGTGCCCGCGAATTCCAGCGCTACCTGCTCGAGAAGTTGCGCGATATCCGCACGGTGATCGACACCGCCGGCCTGGACGCTACGTCTCAAGCGACACTGGCCGCGGCGTTAGCCTCGCTGTACGCATCGACCGCCCCGAACGCCCCGAACACCCCTAACGCCCCGGACACCCCGAACGCCCCGGACACCCCGAACGCCGAGTTGCCACTGCGGGGCGCCCCCGCCGACGATCTGCCGGGCGACTATCTGCCCGGGGAGTACCCGCCGGGGGACTATCTGCCGGGGGAGTACCCGCCGCCTGCCACCGCTCCACCAGCCTCGATGTCCCCGGCCTGGGGCGGCGCCCCTGCGACGGGTTCGTCGTTCGGCGGGGGCCTGCCCACGCTGCCCACCGCCGCGTCGCCCGACTTCCCGATCGAACGGCCCCCGATTGACTGGCCGGTTGACAACGCACTCGCGGATGCCGAGCCTGAGCCGGACGTCGTCGAGGCAGCGGAGGCGGACTCCGGCCAGAGCGCGCCGGCCCCGCCGGAGACTTCCAACGCCGATGGCCTTACCGTGCGACTTCCCGACGGGCAGAACGTCACCGCGCCGAACGCCCAACTCGCCGCCGTCATCACCGCCGCGGTGGCCGGAACCCCTATCCCCGATGCTTTCAGTGCTCAGGGAATCACCATCCCTGCTCCGGGTTCGGCCATCCCGGTGCCAGTGGAGCCGGGCCGACTCGTACCGGGCGATATCGGGCTCTTCGCCGATCGCCACGCCCTAGCGCTCGGAAGCGGACAAATGCTGCTGGACAACGTGATTCAACCTCTCGGCACCATGAAAGACGCGGGTTTCATCGGCTGGCTGCAGCCGCCGGTTCAGATGGCGACAGGATAGGAGGCAGCAGTGCCGGATTTCATCGAGATAGCACCCGAGGAGTTGCGACAGGCGGCGCTGACGCATCGCGAGGCCGCCGAGCAACTCGCCACCTTCCCGTCGAGCAACGCCGCGGTGTGGGCGACACTGGAGTCGCTCGGGCCGGTCTTTGCCGAACTGCGTGACGCCGGATCGGAACTCCTCGAGCAACGCGCCGCGTGCTATCGCCGGCAGGCCGCCGCGCATTCCGAACTCGCCGACCAACTCAGCAACGCCGCGGACACCTGGGCGCACCATGAGGCCGCCGCCGCCGACGAGCTGCGCACGGTTGGGCAGGGCGGCCAGTGAACGGTCCGGACCCAGCCTTCGACGCGGTGCATCCGAGCGGACACCTAATGTTCCGGTCCTCCCGCGGGGGTTGCCTACACAGTGTGGTGCTGTCCGAGTCGGCGCTTGACACCGACGCCGCGAGTTTGGCCACCGCGGTGCTGTTGGCCGCCGATGTCTCGCACCTGCAGGCCGTGATGCGGATCCGCCGGGAGATCATCGCCGCGGGGTTCAGTCCGTCGGCGCAGATTCCCGGCAGCGGTGATCTCGAGGCCGCAGAGGCCGCCCTGCGTAGCCATCGGCTGCGGTTGGATTAGCGGGTCACGGATCGTGGCGGCGGGGCAGGGTCTTCGGCACGGTGATGCTCTCCGGCGGTGCAACCGACCGGGTACCGAACAAGTCCCGGGCCTGCACCAGCAACCGTCGAGTCTCATCGAGTTGTTGTTGCAGCGACCCCATTCCGGTCACGCTAGCCCGGCCCGGGGGAGGGGGCAACTCACCCGCGGGGTACCAGCGCGGTGATCCGGTTCAGCAGTGCGGTGTAGCGACCCGACTCGGGATGGTGTCCCGGTTTACCGCTGCTGACCAGACCCGCGGCCAGTCCACGTGCAGGGTCGGCCCAGATCGCGATGTTCGTCAGACCGGTGTGGCCGAAGGCCGCCCCTGCATCCCGACCGAACGGCCCGAATCGCTTGGAGCCCAACATGAATCCGGTGCCCCAGCGCATCGGCGCCAGGCCCGTGGCAACGTCCGGCCGCAGCCGACGGCACGGCTTCGCGGCTGCCCTCAGCGTCTGCGCGCGCATCACCCGCACCCCGTCCAGTTCGCCGCCGCGACGGAGCATCTCGGCGAAGCGGGACAACTCCCCGGCGGTCGACACGGTGCTCGATGAGGGCACCACGCTGGTCAGGAACATCGGACTGTTGGAGAACGGGATGATCTGGGTCATCGAGCCGCCCAATGCGATCTTCAAACCCGCCGCGATGGGTGCGGGTAGCGGCTTTCCCGTCACGTGGCTGGGCGCCACCAGAGCCACATCGGCGTCGGCCACCCCGTAGTTCGTCCACCGGAACCCCAGCGGATCGAGAATCTCGGTGGCCAGGATCTCCCGGATGCTGCGTCCGGTTGCCGCCGAGACGATCTCCCGAACCAGCGGGCCCCAGGTCAGTCCGTGATAGATATGCATCAGACCGGGCCGGTGGATCGGTTTGAGTTCGCCCAATTTCCGGCGGGCGTAGTCGCTGTCGTTCATCCGCCGCAGATCCGGACGCGGTCCGGTCGCGAACGGCACACCGGCACTGTGTGTCAACACGTGGCGGATGGTGGTGCGTTCCTTGCCGTATCCGGTGTATTCGGGCAGGTAGTCGCAGACCCGATCGTCGAGGGCGAAGGATCCCTGTTCGACGAGCATGTGGACCACCGTTGTGCTGATGGCCTTGGCCGCCGAGTACACACAGAACGGGGTTCCGGTGGTCACCGGAACCTGCTCGGCGTCATCCGGATCGGTGGGCCCGTTGCCCCAGCCGTGCCCGATCGCGCGGTTGAGCACCACGATCCCGTTGTAACGCAGGCAAACCTGGATCGCGGGCTGCATCCCAGCCCGGTACCAATGCCGCGCCGCGTCCCAGATCTGTTCGACCGCTGCGGCATCGAGGGCGTCGGGTTCCTCGTCGCCGATGTCGGTGATGGCATCGAGGTCGGCCGGCACGCGGATGCTGCCTGGCTCCATAGGACTCAGAGCGGGCCGACGAGTTCCACCCAGTTGCCGTCTGGGTCGGCGACGAACATCCAACCCATACCCGGGACGGGGGCGAATTCTGCGAGCGGCTGCGCGAACATGTATCCGGCGGCCTCGACCTGCCGCGCCACCTCGGTCGCATTCGCGACCACCAGGGTGAAGTAGCGGATGCCCGCTTGGGCCGGTCCGCCGCCGGGCGCCACCGGCGCAGCGGGTGGCTCGGTCAGCGTCACCAGCTTCAGCACGTTGTTACCGATCGCGTACCGCTTCATCGTCCCGCCGGGGAAGTCCAGGTCAGCCTGGTGTGGCAGGCCGAGGAACCCTTCATAGAAGCCGACCATCGCATCGAGGTTGGTGGTTACCAGGCCGACTTCGACGCTCTGGGCAAGTAGTTCCACGGCCATCGCTGTTCCTCTCGGTGCTCAATTCGGGACCCGGCGAGGATATCCCGGGCTGCTAGGCCTTGACGCCTGTGGTGAGGAGGTCCCAGACGCCCCGGGTCCACAGTGGTCGGGCGACGCGGTGTTGGTCGGTGACGGTGAACCCGGCACCGGAGAACAGTGCCCGCATCTCAGCCGGCGACGGATTGTGGGCGGGGTTGGCCGAATTCACGCTCAGGCGCCGCAGCGTCGCCGGCAGTGGCGGGCTGATGGTGGCCACGGCAGCAAGGCCGCCCGGGGCCAGCACCCGGTGGAATTCGCGCATCGCTGCCGGCTGGTCGAAAAAGTGGAACGCCGAGGTGGTGACCACGGCGTCGAGGCTTCCAGAGTCGAACGGCAATTGCTCGGCCGGGCCCTTGCGCCATTGGACCGCTGCGCAACGGGCCTTCGCCTGCTCGAGCATGCCGTCGCTCATATCCACGCCGCAGACCTCGTCGGGGCGCAGTTCGTCGTGAATCCGCGCGGCCAGAATTCCAGTGCCGCAGGCCACGTCGGCCACGCGGCGCGAACCGCCCGCCCGTAAAACCGCCACCACCTCGTCCTGAGCCGGCCGATAGACCAGTCGCTGTAGGGCGGGCAGATCGTAGACCGGAGCGGCCAGGCTCCAGAATCGCGTGACCGCATCGTTGAACCGCCGACCCGGTGCGGCCATGGAAGTCCTTCCCATCGGTATAGGGCCGAGGCTAACGTGAGGAGTCGGCGCACCGTCTAGGAGGCAGCATGTATGACTTGACGATCACCGGGGGCATGGTGGTGGACGGCACCGGCGGGAAACCGTTCCGGGCCGATCTGGGAATCAAGGACGGGGTGATCGTCGACGTACGCCGGCGATCCGGCGACGACTCCGGTCTCGACGGGGAGACGGCGAAGAGCATCGATGCCACCGGACGGATCGTGACGCCCGGATTCGTCGACATTCACACCCACTACGACGGCCAGGTCAGCTGGGACGGCCTGCTGGAGCCGTCCACCCTGCACGGCGTGACGACCGTCGTCAGCGGCAACTGCGGCGTCGGATTCGCACCCGTCGCACCGGGCCGTGAGCAGTGGCTCATCGAACTCATGGAAGGCGTCGAGGATATCCCCGGTTCGGCGCTGGCTGAGGGCATCACCTGGGAGTGGGAGAGCTTCCCCGAATACCTCGACGCAGTCGAGAAGCAAAGGCTGGCAGTCGATTACGGGACTCAGGTGGCCCACGGCCCGGTCCGCGGCTATGTGATGGGGGAGCGAGGCGCTCGCAACGAGGCCGCCAACGCCGACGATATCGCCGGAATGGCGCGCATCGTCCAGGAGGCCATCGAGGCCGGCGCGCTGGGCTTCTCGACGTCGCGCACCGAGGCACACCGGGCCATCGACGGTGAACCCGTCCCGGGCACCTATGCCGCCGAAGACGAGCTGTTCGCACTGGGCCGCGCGATGGCCGCCGGCGGTCAGGCGGTATTCGAGGTGGCGCCGGACGGCACCGCGGGGGAGAACGTCGACGCCCCGATGCGCGAACTCGACTGGATGGTTCGCCTCGCGGCTGAGATTGACCGGCCGGTGTCATTCGCGATGGTGCAGACCCAAACGGCGCCCGACCTGTGGCGTAAGCAACTCGATATCGCCGGCAGAGCATTCGACGACGGGATCCGCGTGCACCCGCAGTTCGCCGCGCGGCCGTTCGGCATGCTGTTCGGATTCGAGGGATATCACGCCTTCACGCACCGGCCGACGTTCCGCAAGCTCAAGGCTGAACTGGCCCCGGCCGATCTCCGCGCGCGGCTCGCCGATCCGGCGGTGCGCGCGGCGATCCTCGCCGAGACGGATCTGCCGGCCCAACCCAAACCGCTGTTCGACTCGCTGTTCGCGTTCATTCAGCACAGCGCCGCCAGCATGTACGCGATCGGTGACCCGCCGGACTACGAACCGACGCCGGATCGCACCATTGCCGCGATTGCGACCGCCCGTGGTGCCGACCCGTTGGCCACCATGTACGACCTGATGCTGGAGTCGGGCGGCACCGCCATGCTGATGCTGCCCTTCTTCAACTACGTCGACGGCAACCACGACACCATCTACGAGATGCTGTCGCACCCGGCCGCCATTTCGGGGCTGTCCGACGGTGGCGCGCACTGCGGGCTGATCTGCGACGCCTCGCTGCCGACATTCCTGCTCAGCCACTGGGCGCGGGACCGCCACCGCGGCCCGAAGTTCGCCCTGGAGTATCTGGTGCGCAAGCAGACCCTCGACACCGCGACGCTGTTCGGGCTCACCGACCGCGGCGTGCTGGCGGTCGGCAAGAAGGCCGACGTCAACGTCATCGACTTCGACGCGCTGGGCTTGGGCGTCCCGAAGATGGCCTACGACCTGCCGGCCGGTGGCCGCCGACTCATCCAGGGCGCAACGGGTTATGACGCAACCGTGGTCAGCGGCGTGGTGACCCGACGCCACGGCGTCGACACCGGTGCCCGGCCGGGGAAGTTGCTGCGAGGAGTGCGCTGAGGCCGCCCCAAGTATCCTCGGCACCATCATGAGTTTCCCCTACCCGCCGCAGACCCCGGCCGGAGCGCCCACCTGCTACCGCCACCCTGATCGGCAGACCCTGGTCAGCTGCAACCGCTGCGGACGGTCGACCTGCCCGGAGTGCATGCGCAGCGCGTCCGTCGGGCACCAGTGCGTGGACTGCGTGCAGGCCGCCGCCCAGAGTGTGCCGACAGCGGTAACGGTGTCCGGCGGGATCCGCCGCGCCGGGGCGCCGGTGCTCACCTATGCGTTGATCGCCATCAACGTGGCGGTGTTCGTGCTGCAGGCCGTCACGCCGGGACTGCAGGCCAAGCTGGCGCTGTGGGCGCCCGCCGTCGCCGGCGGTGAGTTGTACCGGTTGGGGACGTCGGCGTTCATCCACTACGGGTTGCTGCACCTACTGTTCAACATGGGCGCCTTGTACGTGGTGGGCCCGCCGCTCGAGCGGCACCTCGGCCGGCTTCGGTTTGTCGCCCTGTATGCGCTCAGCGCCCTCGGCGGGTCGGTGGTGGTCTATCTGTTCTCGCCGCTGAACTCGGCCACCGGTGGTGCCTCGGGTGCGGTCTTCGGTCTTTTCGGTGCCACCTTTGTGCTGGCGAAGCGGCTGAACCTCGACGTTCGCGGCGTCGTCACGTTGATCGCGATCAACATGGCCATCACCTTCACCATCCCGGGCATCAGCTGGCAGGGCCATGTCGGTGGGCTCGTCACCGGCGGCCTGATCGCGGCCGCTTACCTTTATGCGCCTCGGGCGGGCCGCAACCTGGTGCAGGGCGGTGCCACGATCGGCCTACTGGCATTGTTCATCGGCCTGATCGCCTGGCGAACTACATCCTTGGCCGAAAGATTCGGGCCGATGCTCAATCATCGGTGAGCGCCATCTCGGTGAGCGCCATCTCAGTGAGCTAGCCGGAATGGGCCGATTTACAGCCGCGTCAGGTTGAACGGGTAGGTGAA
>CAIWCQ010000288.1 GCA_903911165.1 uncultured Actinomycetes bacterium
CCCAGAATCGCCAGGAAAACCGCGACAAGGTCGCCCTCGACGAAGACCGCCGGCGAGCCCAGCAGACCAAGGCCGATACCGAGTTTCTGGCCCGGGAACTTGCCGCGTTGCGCCTGGCTGTCGGCGAGGTCGCGACCCGCGACTACCTGCGCCGCGAACTCGAGGAGATGCGGGAACTCCTCGAGGCGTTGAAACCGCCGACCGCCGGCAAACACCCAGGCTCCGAGCGCCGGGGCAAGAGACCCCAGGGTGACAAGCTGCCATAGCCCGCCACAGGCGTCACAGCTTTAGGTATGGTGACGGGGTTCACATGCACTGAGAATGGACACCTCTACTGAGAATGGATACCGGGGAGAGAAGGGATACCGGGGGATGAAGCATCGGTTCGGGCGGGTGGTGAGTAGCCCCGCGTTCGGCGTTGTGGTGCTGACGCCGCTCTTGCTGACCGGGGCGGTGGCGGCCTCTCCCGGCCGGGCAGGCGTCCCGATGAGCCGAATCGATGTCACGCCCCTGGTCACGGTGGAAGAAGCCCAGCCGGCGGCACAGGGGGTGGCAGTGGTCGCCCTGGCCAAGCCTCCGGCCGATTTCCGGATCGCGGCAACGACCGGTTTCGCGCCCCCGCCCCCGGCAGCGGTGATCAACGCCACCGGCGGCATGCGGATCCCGGGCATGGCCCTGTCGGCCTACCGCAAAGCAGAGCAAACCATGGCCACCGCAGCCCCCGGGTGCGGGGTCAGCTGGAACCTGCTCGCGGGCATCGGCCGCATCGAATCGTCACACGCCAACGGCGGCGCCACCGACGCACGCGGTACTGCGGTCCGGCCCATCTACGGCCCGACGCTGGATGGCAGCCTGCCTGGTAACGAAGTCATCGTGCAGGGCAACGTCGGCGGGCGCGCGACCTACGCCCGCGCGATGGGTCCCATGCAATTCCTGCCCGGGACCTGGTCGCGGTACGCCTCCGATGGCGACGGCGACGGCCGGGCCGACCCACAGAATCTGTTCGACGCCACCCTCTCGGCCGCACGTTACCTGTGCAGCGGTGGTCTGAATCTGCGCAACCAGGCCCAGGTGCTGACCGCGATCCTGCGCTACAACAACTCGATGCCCTATGCCCAGAACGTGCTGGGCTGGGCGGCCGCGTACGCCACCGGGGTCGCACCGGTGGACCTGCCGGCGATCAGCGGTCCGATACCCGCACTCGGCGCTGTGCATCTGGAGAACCCGGCCCTGCTGGCGAGTGATCCGCTAGCCCAATTGCCATTGTTCAATCTCGGCAATAACGCACTGCCCGGTCAGGTGATCATGCCCGGGCCGGCGGCCGAGGCCGCCAACAGCGTGCTGCCCGAGCATGGTTGCCAAGTGATCTGCATGGCGTCTCAACTGCCGCCGGCGGCCCCAGCGCTGAACCTGCCGCCGTGGATGATGCCACCGGCGTCAATGCCATGGCTGGCTCCGCAGCCCGCTCCCCTGGGTGCCGTCGCGCCCGGCCCGCAGTCCCTACCCGGCATGCCGCCCGAGGCTCCACTGCCCGGCATGCCCCCACCCCCGGCGGCACCGCTGCCCGGCATGCCGCCGCCCCCGGCGGCACCACTGCCCGGCATGCCCCCACCGCCCGAGGCACCGCTGCCCGGCATGCCTCCGCCCCCGGCGGCACCGTGGCTTCCCCCGGCACCCGGCGCCCCGGCACCCGGCGCCGT
This sequence comes from uncultured Actinomycetes bacterium, assembly GCA_903911165.1. Classification (GTDB taxonomy): domain Bacteria; phylum Actinomycetota; class Actinomycetes; order Mycobacteriales; family Mycobacteriaceae; genus Mycobacterium. The sequence continues at coordinate 1,701 of CAIWCQ010000288.1, forward strand.
CGCGATACCGGAAGAACAACCGGCCACCGGCGCGCTGCCCGGACCGGTCAGCTGACCCCTGCGTCGCACTCCCGCGCGCCGAGGCCTGCTGCGCGCATCTAGACTCAGCCGACGATGACCGAAATCAACAACGAGCGCGAGCAGGCGGTGCGCGCCGCCTTGGCAGGCGTCATCGATCCCGAACTTCGGCGGCCGATCACCGAACTCAACATGGTCAAGAGCGTCGCGGTCGCTGAGGACGGCGCGGTGGTCGTCGAGATCTATCTGACCACCGGGGCGTGTCCCAAGAAGACCGAGATCACCGACATGGTCACCACGGCCGTCGCCGATGTTCCGGGTACCGGGTCGATAACGGTGAACCTGGACGTGATGAGCGACGAGCAGCGCACCGAACTGCGTAAGCAGTTGCGCGGCGAGCAGGGGCTTTCGGCCGAGCCGGTGATCCCATTCGCCCAACCCGGATCCCTGACCCGGGTCTACGCAGTCGCGTCCGGCAAGGGCGGAGTCGGAAAATCAAGCGTCACAGTCAATCTCGCTGCCGCCATGGCCGTGCGCGGCCTCTCGGTAGGTCTGCTGGATGCCGATATCTACGGCCACTCGGTGCCGCGGATGATGGGAACGAGCGATCGGCCGACCCAGGTCGAGTCGATGATCCTTCCCCCAATAGCGCACGACGTGAGGGTCATCTCGATAGCCCAGTTCACCCAGGGCAATGCTCCGGTCGCATGGCGCGGACCGATGCTGCACCGGGCGTTGCAGCAGTTCCTCGCCGACGTGTACTGGGGCGATCTGGACGTGCTGCTTCTCGATCTACCACCAGGCACCGGTGACGTGGCGATCTCAGTGGCGCAACTGCTCCCGAGTGCGGAGATTCTTGTGGTCACCACTCCTCAGGCGGCGGCCGCGGAGGTCGCCGAGCGCGCCGGTGCCATTGCGCTGCAGACCCGGCAGCGCATCGTGGGGGTAGTGGAGAACATGGCCGGCCTGGTGATGCCCGACGGCACCACATGGGACATCTTCGGCGCGGGCGGGGGGCGCCAAGTAGCGGAGCGGCTGACTCGCGCAGTCGGAGCTGAGGTTCCGCTGCTTGGCCAGGTTCCGTTGGATCCCGCTCTGGTGACAGCCGGGGACCGCGGAGTGCCACTGGTGCTGTCGGCACCGGAATCGGCCGCCGGCGCAGAGTTGCGCGCAATCGCCGACAAGTTGATGGCCAGAAGGCGCGGCCTGGCCGGAATGTCCCTGGGGCTTGACCCGGCCGCTCGTTAGGGCACACCCGAGACCGGGTGGCCGGATTCAGGTGGCGCCGGATTCACGGGCGCCAGATTCACGTGGCGTCGGCGTCGTATGGTGCCGGGCCGCCCGGCGAAATGGGGGGCGCAGCGGCCGGCGGCATGACGGCACTGTGCGGCTTGGGGGTGTCGAAGTCGCCGGTGACCCACGATTCGTCGCCGTCGAGGAGGTGTTTGGTCAGCGCGGCACGCGGGGTCATGCCGCGCAGTTTCTGCAACTCGCCCAACGGCTCCCGGAGATCCTCGAACTCGGGACCTAATTCCTGGCGCAACGCGCTGGTCGCGCCGCTGAGGTAGTCGCGCGCCTGGCGCAGTGATCCGGAGGCCCAGCGGATAGCGCCCGGAAGCCGCTCGGGCCCCAGCACCACCAAGCCAACGACCAGCAACAGGATCATCTCGCCCCACCCGATGTTGGCGAACATCGCGTCAGTTGTCCGGGGCCGGATTCACCGTCAGGGTGACCTTGCGGCCGTCGCGCATGACCTCGATCGGGGCGTCCTTCCCCAGCGCGAGCTGCCGAACTGCGACGACAAACTCGTCGGCGTCGGCGACCATCCGGTCGCCTACCTTGACCACGACGTCGTTTTCCTTCACGCCGGCCTTGTCGGCGGGCCCGCCGGTCTTCACGTTGGCAACCTGCGCGCCGGAGGCGAGGTCGTTACTCACCGACCGGGCCGACAGTCCCAGCGTCGGGTGGGCGATCTTGCCATCCCTGATGAGCGTCTCGACGGTGGCTTTGACCTCATTCACCGGGATCGCGAAACCGAGTCCACTTGCGCTGTCGGACAACGACTTCCCGGCGGTATTGATGCCGATCACCAGAGAGTTCATATCGATGAGGGGACCGCCGCTGTTGCCGTGATTGATGGAGGCGTCGGTCTGCACCGCGTCGATAACGGTATCGGTGTCCGAACCTTCGCCGGAGAGCGGTACCGGCCGGTTCAGCGCGCTGATGATGCCGGATGTGACGGTGCTGCGCAGGCCCAGCGGAGCACCGGCGGCGATCACCTCTTCGCCCACCCGCAGCTTGTCGGAGTCACCGAACTTGGCGACCGTGAGGTTGTCGACGTTATCGACCTTGAGAACGGCGAGGTCTGTCTTGGGGTCGCGGCCGACGAGGTTGGCCGGGACTTCCTTGCCGTCGTTGAACACCACCGTGAGCTTGAACTTGCTCGGACTGGCCGCGGCTTCGGAGATGACGTGGTTGTTGGTGACGATGTAACCGCGTTCATCAACGACCACGCCGGACCCCTGCGCGCCGGACTCATCGCTCTTGGCCTCGATGGTGACCACCGAATCGGCCACCGACGCGGCAACCTGCGCGAATCGGCCGGGCGGCACCTCACCGGTGTCGGAGGTGGACAGTGTGACCTTCGAGGTGGTGAACGCCTCGACGACCTCGGCGGTCTTGCGACCGACCCAGCCGCCGGCGATACCGATCAACATTGCCGTGATCCCCAGTACCGCCAGTGCGGTGTAGGACACCCGGCCGCCGAACAACACGTCGCGGACGCCGAGTTTTCCGACCGCCGCTGCCGGCGGGATGTGCGTCGGCTTGGCAACCGCAGGGGTGCCCAGAGCCGCCGCTGCGGCCGGGTCACGCCAGGGATCGGCAGGCACGTCGTCGACGACAGGGCCGGCGTTGAGCGCCCCGGCGTCGGCTGGGTGCCGCTGCAGCGACTCAGCACCCTGATTCGGGCGACCGAAGGCTTCCTCGAGAATCGGATCCGGTTGCTTTTGTGTCGGCGCGAACTCGTCACGGAATCTGGCCGGGCGCAGGTCCTCGGCGACGAACGAGCCGTCGACACCGCGCGGGCGCCCGAAAGTCCGGGTGGCCGCGGGATCAACCGGGGGCCGTGATACCGGCCGGGGCGCCAGTCGGTGGCCGCCGGCAGTGTCCTTATCGGGACTCACATCAACCTCTATCCAACGACGGGATCCAACGTTCGGGGTGAGACGGCTTTTAGCCTACCGGCGCTTGCGGCGGCCGCGACTGGTGTCGTCGGTCAGTTGCTCGGTCAGGCTGGGCGGCGGCGGCAGCGTCTCATCATGGGTGGACTGCGGGATCTGGGAAAGCAGATTCATCAGGGAGTTCGGCATGCTGATCGGTCGGGAGTCACGCAGTGCGGCGCGGGCCTGTCCCTGTGCGTCGACCTCAGCGGCACATTGCGGACACAGCGTCAGGTGGTGACCGGCCCGCAGATGGGCCTTCATCCGGAGTTCGCCGTCCACGTAGGCGGCGATGGCCTCGGTGGACAGATGCTCAGTGGAATTGAACTGGCGCGGGGCACCGACCGGAGCATCACTTTGGGAGGCAAAGTGCGGCGGCAGCCAGGACAGGGCCCGGCGGAATACATCTCCCGGATCGACCATGACCGGCGCTCCTCTCCATGCAACTCAAACTAGTTATCTCAAATGTAGCGCGATCAGCGCCGATGCCGTGACACGTCGATGCGGGGCGTCGCGGCGAGCGGGGCGATCCTCAGGCCGAATCGACGACGGCTTTCCGGTCTACGGAGCGTGCCGCCAGGTGATCGCGCAGGGCCTGGCGACCGCGGTGGATGCGGCTGCGCACGGTGCCCAGCTTGACGCCCAGGGTGGCGCCGATCTCCTCGTAGGACAGCCCTTCGATGTCGCACAGCACCACCGCGGCGCGGAATTCAGCCGGCAGCGAGTCCAGCGCCGCCTGGAGATCGGGCCCCAGGTGCGCGTCGTGATAGATCTGCTCGGGCGTGGGCCCGTTGGACGGCACCCGGTCGTAGTCCTCCGGCAGCGCGTCCATGCGAATGCGGCCACGGCGGCGGACCATGTCGAGGAACAGGTTCGTGGTGATGCGGTGCAGCCAGCCCTCGAAGGTGCCGGGCTGGTAGTTCTGCAACGACTTGAACACCCTGATGAAGGTCTCCTGGGTGAGATCCTCAGCGTCGTGCTGGTTGCCGGAGAGCCGGTAGGCCAACCGATAGACCCGGTCGGCGTGCTGACGCACCAGTTCGTCCCACGCTGGCATCGCCGCACGGTCACCCGTTGCGTCGAACACCGCGGTGCCCTGCAGCTCCTCGATAACATCGGACCGGTCCGGCTCGGCGCCCTGCGCAAGCGGGGGCGTCGAGGCGGAAACGGTCAGTGTGGTGGTCGTCGGATCCTCCTGGTCGGCAGGGGCCAGCAGCGCAGCGCAGCTGGGTATCTCAACCGTCACAACAGCACGGCTCTGCCGGGTATTCCCCGACCGACTCCCCTTGCGCACCATGGTCACTATCTTTCCCGGTTGCGGTGTGCAACCCATGTGAGCAAACCAAACGTTACCTGATAAATAAGCTTTTAACAGGTCGAACGTCAGGAATTGGTCATTTGTCAGCAAGCTCGTTTAACTTCTGGATCATGGCCGTTCGGCGGCGCTGGGACCAGCCCTGGCGCGTCGGCCGACACAGCGGCGGACTTGATCTACGCTGCTGAGAATGTCCACCACCGACGATCCAGGCAGCGAAGCGCCGCCGAGCCGGGCCGAGCGGATCCTGGCTCACGCCGAGGACTCGATCTCCGAGGACGCCATCGTCTCGGCGGCCCGCGAGCGCGCGGTCGATGCGGGAGCCGGCGCGGTAACCCCCGCGGTCGGGGCACTGCTGGGCCTGCTGGCCAGACTCAGCGGAGGAAAGGCGGTCGTCGAGGTCGGAACCGGGACGGGAGTGAGCGGGCTGTGGTTGCTCTCGGGGATGCGTGACGACGGCGTACTCACCACGATCGACGTCGAGCCGGAGCATCAACGTCTCGCCAAGCAGGCCTTCAACGAAACCGGAATCGGTCCCGGACGCACCCGGCTCATCGCCGGCCGGGCGCAGGAAGTGCTCACCCGCCTTGCCGACGAGTCCTACGACCTGGTGTTCATCGATGCCGAACCGGCCGGTCAGCCGCACTTCGTCGTCGAGGGCGTGCGACTGCTACGGCCCGGCGGCGTGATCGTGGTGCACCACGCGGCCCTCGACGGCCGGGCGGGCGACCCGAGTGCTCACGACCCGGAGGTGACCGCGGTACGCGAAGCGGCCCGCCTGATCGCCGAGGACGAACGACTCACCCCCGTGCTCGTGCCGTTGGGAGACGGCGTCCTCGTCGCGGTGTGCGACTGAGCGGCGAAGGACAACCCGGATGGAACTGATGACCGGCTTCGGCCTGGCGACCGCTGCCGGCCTCAATGCCTACATCCCGATGCTGCTGATGGGACTGCTCTCGAAGTTCACCAGCCTCATCACCCTGCCATCGGGCTGGACCTGGCTGGAGAACGGCTGGGTGATGGCGGTCGTTGCGGTATTGCTCGCGGTGGAGATCGTCGCCGACAAGATCCCCGCCCTGGACACGGTCAACGACACGGTGCAGACCTTTGTCCGGCCCACGGCCGGCGGCATCGTGTTCGGATCCGGTACCGCGGCCCAGACGGCCGCGGTGACCGACCCGGCCGAGTTCGCCCGGACGGGCCAGTGGGTACCGGTGGCGATCGGCGTCGTGACCGCACTGGTGGTGCACTTGACCAAGACGGCGGTGCGGCCGGCGGCCAATGTCGCCACGGCGGGCGTCGCGGCGCCGGTGCTGAGCACCATCGAGGATTTCGCGAGCGTGAGCCTGGTGTTCATCGCGATTCTGGTTCCGGCACTGGTTGCGATCGCGCTGATAGCGCTGGCGGTGGCGGCGGTGTGGCTGCTTCGTCGGCGTCGGCGTCGGGACCTTGCCCCGCGACCGATTTAGATCCAGACGCCCTTGCCCACGGCGACCACGCCACCGGCGCTGATCGCAAAGCGCTCCCGGTCCATCTCCGGATCCACCCCGACCTGCTCACCCGGTCCGACGACGACGTTCTTGTCCAATATCGCGCGCCGTACCACCGCCCCGCGGCCCACCCGGACACCGGGCATGAGCACGCTGCCGTCCACGACCGCGCCGTCTTCGACGACCACATTGCTCGACAGCACCGAGGAGTGCACGGATGCCGCGGAGATGATGCTGCCCGCGCCGACGACCGACTCCTGGGCCGAACCGCCATTGACGAACTTGGCCGGCGCCAGGTTTTCCGACTCCCCGCGGATCGGCCAACGCTTGTTGTACAGGTTGAAGACCGGGTGGACCGAGACGAGGTCCATGTGCGCATCGTAAAACGCGTCGAGGGTTCCGACGTCGCGCCAGTACCCGTGGTCGCGTTCGGTGGAACCGGGCACCTCGTTGTTGTTGAAGTCGTAAACCGCCGCACCGCCCTCTGACACCAATCGCGGAATGATATTCCCGCCCATGTCATGGTCAGACTGGTCGTCTTCGGCGTCGGCACGGATCGCGTCGATGAGCACTTTGGTCGTGAATACGTAGTTACCCATCGATACGAAAGTTTGCTCGGGATTGTCCGGGATCCCCGGCGGGTCGGCCGGCTTCTCGACGAAACCGCGAATGCGGCCGGACGGGTCAGCGTCGATGCAACCGAATGCGTTCGCTTCGGCGCGCGGCACCCGGATGCCGGCCACGGTGGCGCCGGCGCCGCTGTCGATGTGGAACTGCACCATCTGTTCGGGATCCATCCGGTAGACGTGGTCGGCACCGAACACCACGATGTAGTCGGGATCCTCGTCGTAGATCAGGTTCAGCGACTGATAGATCGCATCCGCCGAACCCGTGTACCAGCGGGGACCGAGTCGCTGCTGCGCGGGAACCGGGGTGATGTACTCCCCCGCCAGTCCACTCAACCGCCAGTTTTGCGAGATGTGCCGATCCAGTGAATGCGACTTGTACTGGGTCAGAACGCAAATGCGCAGATACCGCGCATTGACCAGGTTCGACAGCACGAAGTCGATCAGCCGGTACGCCCCGCCGAAGGGGACCGCGGGTTTGGCCCGGTCCGCGGTGAGCGGGTAGAGCCGTTTGCCCTCGCCCCCGGCCATAACGATGCCGAGTACGTGTGGCAACTCCCTCATGGCAGTAAACCTAGTCATCGGGCCCGCCGACTGCTGAGCAATGCGGGTTTCGCCATCACCTGTTCACACCTCAGGTTCCGACGGGCCGGTTCCGACGGGCCGGTTCCGATGGGCGGGTGGGTGCGGCTACCGTCTGCGGTATGCGTGTGGCGATGATGACCCGCGAGTACCCGCCGGAGGTCTACGGCGGCGCGGGTGTGCACGTGACCGAATTGGTAGCCCAGTTACGCCAACTGTGCGACGTCGACGTGCACTGCATGGGCGCGGCTCGCGCCGGGGCGTTCGCCCATCAGCCCGATCCGCTGCTGACGAACGCCAACCCCGCATTATCGACGCTGTCGAGCGATCTTCGGATGGCCGACGCCGCCGCCGGCGCCAATGTGGTGCATTCGCACACCTGGTACACCGGAATGGCCGGACACATCGCGGCACTGCTGCATGGCATGCCGCACGTGCTCACCGCGCATTCGCTGGAGCCGCTGCGGCCCTGGAAGGCCGAACAACTCGGGGGCGGCTACCAGGTCTCACTGTGGGTCGAGCGCACCGCGGTGCAGGCCGCCGATGCGGTGATCGCCGTGAGCTCAGGCATGCGGGAGGACGTACTGACGGCGTACCCGGCACTGAACGCGGACCGGGTGCACGTCGTCAAGAACGGCGTCGACACCAGCGTCTGGTATCCCGGCCCGACCGAAGCCGGCGAGTCGATCATCGATGAACTCGGGGTGGACAGGTCGCGGCCGATAGTGGCTTTCGTCGGGCGGATCACCCGCCAGAAGGGGGTGCCGCACCTCATCGCCGCGGCCCACCGCTTCGCACCGGAGACCCAATTGGTGTTGTGCGCCGGGTCTCCCGATACTCCGGAAATCGCCGCCGAGGTCACGGCCGCGGTCTCCGACCTTGCCGAGGAACGCGGCGGCGTGTTCTGGGTTCGCGATATCCTACCCGCGCATCGGATCCGCGAAATCCTCTCCGCGGCAACGGTTTTCGTTTGCCCGTCGGTATACGAGCCGTTAGGTATCGTTAATCTTGAGGCGATGGCCTGCGAGACGGCAGTGGTCGCCTCCGACGTGGGCGGCATCCCAGAGGTCGTCACCGACGGCGTTACCGGCACGTTGGTGCACTACGACGCGACGAATCCGGCGGCCTTCGACGCCGACCTGGCCGATGCGATCAACGCTCTGATATCCGATAGCGCGAGGGCCGCGCGATACGGCTCGGCCGGACGTCAGCGTTGTATCGACGAGTTCTCCTGGGCGCGGATCGCCGCGCAGACCCTCGAGGTGTACCGCGGGGTAACGGCCTAGCCGGTACCCGCCAGCGGGGGACCCACCAGCCGGTGACTCAGCTGGTGACACCCTTGAGTTCGTCGCCCAGAGCGGAGGCCTCATCGGGGGTCAGTTCGACGACGAGACGGCCGCCGCCCTCTAGCGGTACCCGCATCACGATGCCGCGCCCCTCTTTGGTCGCTTCCAACGGACCGTCGCCGGTCCGGGGCTTCATGGCCGCCATCGAGTGCTCCCTCCAGATCGAGCAGACCCGCCGACATGACCGAATCGGATGCCGGGCTGGTTGGTTCAAGATGCCCTCATTCTTCCCTATCCGGGCCCAGAGGTGAAAAAGACCCGGTGAACGGCGGTCCGGAGGGCACCCAGCAGGTCCGAAGATGGTCATCGACCATCCCGGTGGCCTGCATCAACGCATAGGCGGTGGTGGGTCCGACGAACCGGAAACCGAGGCCTCTGAGGTGGCGGGCCAGGGCTGCGGAGTCCGGCGTGGACGCCGGCACGTCGGACGGTCTAGCCGGGCGCGGACGCGGCGGAGGGGCGTGGGACCACAGCAGTTCGGAGAGATCGACGTCAAGCGCGGCCGCCACCCGGGCGTTGGCGATGGTGGCCTCGATCTTGGCCCGGTTGCGCACGATGCCGGTGTCGGCCATCAAGCGGGCCACGTCCCGTTCGGTGTAGTCGGCGACGGTCTCGATGTCGAAATCGGCGAATGCCCGCCGGAAGTTCTCCCGCTTGCCCAGGATGATCCACCAGGACAGCCCGCTCTGGAAAGCCTCCAGTGTCATCCGCTCGAACAGGGCGACGCGGCCCCGAACCGGCCGACCCCATTCGCGGTCGTGATAGTCCTGCAGGAGCGGCGGTCCACCGGCCGCCCAGTCGCACCGCGGGCGAGCGTCGCCGTCGGCGTCAAGGGTTCGGGTCATCCGTCGCGGCTGCACCACTTCGGGTCATCCGTCGCGGCTGCATCACGTCGGGCTGCATCACGTCGGGCTGCATCACGTTCGCTGCGTAAATTGTCGATCTCGGCACCGAGGCGGTCCAACACCCAGTCCACCTCGCTGGTCTTATAGCCGCGAAGCACCTGTGCGAACTTGACGGCCTCGACGTCGGCGCCGGTGACCTCGAAAGCCGGCAGCACGGTCGCGGTCGTGCCCCGGGGCAGCGGCGGCAACTGCTCGCCGCGTCCGAAGACCACCCCGGCAATACCGAACAGGACGACGGCGATCAGGATCAGGACCACCAGATAGAGCAGGATCAGCGTCACACCCCGAGATCCTGCCTCACCGGGTTCCGCGGCGCGTCGGGCGCAGGGTGTTCATCGGGGGCCGGTCGGCCAGCGACACCGTCGAGGTTTTCGTGCGGTACCCCAATGATCCCCCCAGTGGTCCCTGTCCTGGGCCGTCGGGCAGGAACTGGGTGAGCCCGACACCGGAGTCGTCGATACCGCAGCGGGTCAACAGGGTGGCGATGATCTGCCGACTCATCGGGCCGAGCTCGCTCAGCGGCCGGTTGCGGTGCGTGCGTACACCCAGGTTCACCTGTGCGATCGCGTCCAGACCGAACCGGTCGTAGGTGTCGATCAGGATTCCGATCTCGACGCCGTAACCGGGCGCGAACGGCACCGCGGTCAGCAGTTCCCGGGTGCCGGCATATTCACCGCCCAGCGGCTGGAGCACGTAGCCGAGTTCGGGTCGCAGCGCCGCCAGCAGCGGCCGGGCCACCAGTTCGGTGACCCGGCCCCCTCCGTTGGCATCCTCGCCATCGCCGACTTTCAGCGGTCGCCGGTAAAAACCCCGGACCAGGTGGATGCCGTCCTCGGTGAGCAGCGGGCCCACCAGACGCGGCACGAACATCGGATCGGGGTTGATCAAATCGGAGTCGATGAAGACGATGATGTCGCCCGTGGTGGCCGCCAGCGAGCGCCACAGCGCCTCGCCCTTTCCGGGCTGCGGGGGGATCTCGGGCAGCGCCTCCTCCCGGTGGACGACCCGGGCCCCGGCGGCCCGCGCCCGGGCCTCGGTCTCGTCGGTGGAGCCGGAGTCCAGCACGATCAACTCGTCGACGAGTCCGCCCATCGGCGCAGTACCCAACATCGGCGTGATCGTGTCGACGACCGCAGCGACGGTCTCGGCCTCGTTGAGCGCGGGCAGCACCACCGAGATGGTCCGGCCGGCCTTGGCCGCCACGAGTTCGGCCATCGTCCAGGTGGGACGGTGCCAGCTGTGACCGGCCAGCCAGGTAGCACCGGGATCGTCGGCGCCGGTGCTCATGCCAGCCCCCGAACCGTGCGCGTCGGCGGCCGGTCCCCGGCGATCGAGGCGACCATCTCCAGCACCCGGCGGGTGGGCCCGACCTCGTGGACCCGGAACATCCGGGCTCCGTCGGCGGCGGCCAACGCGGTCGCGGCCAAGGTGCCCTCAAGCCGTTCGGTGAGTTCCACACCGAGAGTCTCACCGATGAAGTCCTTGTTGCTCAGCGCCATCAGGACCGGCCATCCGGTCCCGACGAGATCCCTGACGTGACGCAGCAGCGTCAGGCCGTGATGGGTGTTCTTTCCGAAATCGTGGGTCGGATCGACGAGCACGCGCTCACGCGAAACCCCTACTGCCACAGCATGTTCGGCGGCGGCAGTGACCTCGGCAATGACATCGTCGAGGACTCCGGTTACCGCTGTTCCGTAGTGGACGCGGAACGGCCGGGTGCGCGGCACGGCGCCGCCGGTATGCGAGCAGACGATGCCGGCACCGAACTCCGCAGCGACCTCGGGCAGTGCCGGATCGTGCCCGGCCCAGGTGTCGTTGATGATGTCGGCTCCGGCCGCGCACGCCAGCTTGGCGACCGAGGCGCGCCAAGTGTCCACGCTGATGCACTGGTCGGGATACTCCGCGCGGACCCACTCGATAAAGGGCACCACGCGAGCAATCTCCTCGGCCGCGTCGACGAGGACCCCCGGTCCGGCCTTGACCCCGCCGATGTCGATGACGTCGGCCCCCTCGGCGACGACCCGGTGTACCGCGGCCATGGCGGCCTCGTCGGTGAACGTCGCGCCCCGGTCGTAGAAGGAGTCGGGAGTGCGGTTGACGATCGCCATGATGAGGGCGCGGTCGCCGGCCACCGGTCGCCCGCAGAACGTCGAGTTCACCCGGCCAAGGCTAGTTGGGGCGGCGGCCGGCGGCGACGTCGGCCGGGTAGGACTCGTAGAACGGCAGATAGCCCTCGTCGCGGCCGGCCAGCACGTACAGCGGATCGGACACGTCGGTGCCGTAGGCCTGGTTGCGTAACTCGACCTTGCGGCTTTTGAACGTCGATGTAGTTTCAAGCGACGCGACGATTCGGAGGAACAACGGCACCGCGTAAATCGGCAGGGTTGCGTAGAGGGTTTCGGCCAGGCGGTGGCCGTCGACGCTCGCGCCGTCGCGCAGTTTGATCGCCGCCATCCCGGCCCGTCCGCCGGTGTCGGGCACCTCCACACCGAACACCGTGCACTCCTCGACGGCGCGATCGGCGACCAGGGCCGCCTCGACCTCGGTGGTGGCCACGTTCTCACCCTTCCAGCGGAAGGTGTCGCCGAGCCGGTCGGTGAATGCCGCATGTCCGAGTCCCTGGGGGCTCATCAGGTCGCCGGTGTTGAACCAGACGTCGCCGTCCTTGAAAGCGTTGCGCACCAACTTGCGCTCGCTGGCGGCCTTGTCGGTGTAGCCGTCGAACGGCGAGAACCGGTTCACCGGGCTCAGCAGCAGACCCGGCCGCCCGGGCGGAACCCGGCGCACCCGCCCGTCGGAACCGCGCGCCGGATCGCCCGTCTCAGGGTCATACTCGACGTAGGCCAGCCGCATCGGATTGACCCCGGTCGATCCCGGGACGTTGAAGACGTTGATAAAGCCGGTGTTTCCCTCGCTGGCGGCGTAGAACTCCGCTACCCGGCCGATACCGAACCGATGGGTGAACTCCTGCCAGATCTCCGGCCGAAGCCCGTTGCCGACGATCACCCGGATCTTGTGTGCGCGGTCGTCGGCCCGGGGCGGTTGGTTGAGCAGATAGCGGCACACCTCGCCGATGTAGACGAATGCGGTGGCGTCCATCTGGCGTACCTCGTCGAAGAACCGCGACGCCGAGAACCCCCTGCCCAGCGCGAGCGTGGCGCCCGCGTCGATCACCGAGGACAGCGCAACGGTCAGCGCGTTGTTGTGGTACATCGGCAGCGGGCAGTAGAGCGTGTCACTGCCGCGCAGTCGCAGCCCCAGTCCGCCAAAGGCCGCCAGTGCGCGCAGCCACCGCAGGTGGGTCATCACGCTGGCCTTCGGATGGCCGGTGGTGCCGGAGGTGAAGATGTAGAACGCCGGATCCTTGGCCTGCACCTGCAAGGCAGAGGCGGGGTTCGCCGTCGACTTGCCCACGGCGGCGGCCGCAAAGTCTTCGGCCGAGATCACCTCGACGCCGGATAGCGCGGCGCCACTGGATCTAATCGGATCAATCAGATCGGCTTCGGCGACGACGACGCTGGCGCCGAGCAGTCCGATGCTGTGGGCCAGCACCTCCTCGCGCTGATGATGATTCAGCATGCCGGCCACCGCGCCACATTTGACCGCGGCGAGCATCGTCAACACGACATCAGGGGAATTGCGCTCCATGATGCCGACGACATCGCCGCGGCCCACACCGCGCTCGGCAAGCACCGCCGCGTAGCGATTGGCGGTCTCGTTGGCCTCGGAGTAACTGATCTTCTCGTCGCCATAGCGCAGGAAAGTCTTGTCCCCGTACCGGGCGGCACGCTCGGCGAAGACCTTGCCGATCGACGCTCTCGAGTCCGGTTGGGCCAACAGTCCGGTCCGGGCGCCGCGCAGGATCACCGGCGCGTCGATCAGGACCGCCGGCAACCGGGTGAGTAGGTCGAGCAGGCCCACCGCGCGCGAGACCTTGTCAGCGCCCATGATCGAGTTCCTTTCCGCGGGCCTCCCCGGCGCACAGGTCCAGGGCCGCATCTACCTCACCAACGACCACGAGCCGGTCGAGCGCGGCGCGCGTGACGAAGCCGGTTCGCGTCAGGGAGTCGAGCCAGCTGCGCAGCCCGTCGTAATGACCCGCAGGATCGAGCAGGACCACGGGTTTGTCGTGCATCCCGAGGTACCCGGCCGTCCAGGTTTCGAAGAGCTCCTCGCAGGTGCCGATCCCACCGGGCAGTGTCAGAAAGGCGTCGCTGCGATCCTCCATCACCTGCTTGCGCTGCCGCATGGTGTCGGTGACGACCAACTCGTCGGCCTCGGTGTCGGCCAATTCGCGATGCAGCAGGGCTTTGGGGATCACACCGACGGTGCGCCCGCCGGCTTCGCGCGCCCCGGCCGCAACCGCACCCATCGCCGAGACGTTCCCGCCCCCGGACACCAGGGTCCAGCCACGACGAGCGATCGCCGCGCCGACCCGGCCTGCCAAGTCCAGCAACTCCGGGTGCCGCGGTCCGGCGGAGCAGTAGACGCAGACCGACCACTCGGTGTCGAAACCCGGCGGTTGCACACCGCAAAACCTAGACCAGCGCCCCCTCGCCGCCGAACTGTGCCGCGCTTTACGGCTACTGGTTTGCCACTATTGGTGTGCAGAGTGGGTCTGCGGCCATAAAGTCCGGCTATGTCGATCCCGTGGGCGACGGCGCCGCGCCGACAGCTTGTGGACGAGATCGCCGAGTTGCTCGCCGAACGCGATACCGGCGGGATCGCCCTGCTCGGTGTCGATGGCGTCGGCAAAACGACGCTGGCCGCGCAGATCGCTGAACGGTTGGGACAGCGCAGTCCGGTGCGGGTGATCGGCACCGCAACCCAGTCTCAGATCCCGTTCGGAGCTTTCGACTCCCTGGTCAACATCACCGAGGTCGGCAAACCCGCCGTACTCATCCAGGCGGCACTGGATTCGCTTCTGACCCAGAATTCTCTTCTGACCCAGGCAGATGACGCCCTCATCATCATTGACGACGCCCACCTGCTCGACCCACTTTCCGCCACGTTGGTGTATCAACTCGCGCAACACCTGAAGTCGGCGCAACCGCGCCGGGGTCGCATTCTGGTGACCGCGCGGTCCACGCCACCGATCCCCACCGCGGTGGCGGCGCTGTGGGAGGACGGCCTCCTGCGGCGGGTCGACGTCCCACCGCTGAACGGCGCGGAGACCGCCGAGGTCATCGCGGCCACGGACTCCGGGGCTGATGCCGTCGAGTTTTATCGCCGCAGCGCCGGCAATCCTCTGCACCTTCGGCTCATGGTGATGACCGGCGACCCAGAGCGCTCGCTGCCGGAACTCATCGACCGTTACCTGGCGGGTCTACCCGTCGCGGCCCGGGAGGTGCTCGGCTACCTCAGCGTGCGAGAGCCCCTGGCGCGTGCCGACCTCGTCGCCCTGAGCACCGTCGACACCGTCGACACCGCCGAAGCGACCGGGGCCGTGCAGCGGATCGGCAGTGAGGTGTACTGCGGACATCCGCTCTTCGCGGACCACATCGCCGCGGGCGCGGCAGCACCGCACCTGCGCCGGTTGCGGTCGGAAGTGGCCGCCCGGCTCGCGACCCACCCGCACCGACACCTCGGAGACCGACTCGGGCGCTCGGTGCTCTCGATGGCCAGCGACACCCCGGAACCGGTCGACGACGTCGTCGTCGCCGCACAGGAGGCGCTGCGCCTGGGCGATCTGGGCCTGAGCGAACAACTGGCCGCCACGGCGCTGGAACGCGAGGAGCGCTTCGACGGCCGCCTGGCCCTGAGCTACGCGCTCGCCTGGCAGGGCCGCGGCCGGGAGGCAGACCATGTCCTGGCCGGGGTGGATCCGGACACCCTGTCCGAGGATCAGGTCCTGGCCTGGGCGTTGCCCCGGGCCGCCAACCAGTTCTGGATGCTCTCGGAGCCGGAACGGGCGACCGCGTTCCTGGCGACCATCCGCCGCCGGGTCAACGGGGCGTCGGCGCGGCTCACGCTCGACGCACTGTCGGCGACGTTCGCGATGAACGCCGGAAACCTGACGCGCGCTCTCGACATCGCCACCGAAGTACTCGCGACACCGGACGCGCCGGACATGGCGGTCGCGTGGGCCGCAAGCGCCGCCGCTCTGAGTTCTGCCCGGATGGGACGGTTCGCCGACGTCGGCCGGTTTGTGGACCGGGCGCTCGGCACCGAATATCCCGGGCTGCTGCGCTTCACCGTGGGGCTTGCCGAGACCACCACACTGTTGATGGCCGGCCGGACCCAGGCCGCATACGACACCGCCGCCGGCTTCACCGATGTCGCCGAACTGGCGCAGCCCGGCCGGTCGATCGGGGAGCTGCTGCTGGCCGAGGTACTGATCGCCCGCGGCGAGCCGGCCGACGCGGCCGTACTGCTCGCGCCCGCCTCGGCCATGCTGGAGCGCACCGGATACTCATGGGGCCCGCTGTCGCTGACCTACCTGGCCACCGCGCTGGCCCAGCAGGGCGAGATCTCCGAGTCGGCCAAGGCGCTCAGCCGCGCCGAATCCCGGCATGGAACCAAGTCGGCGTTGTTCGCGCCCGAGCTGGCCGTGGCCCGAGCCTGGCGGCTGGCCACCGTCGGCGACCACTACGGTGCGATCGCCGCCGCCCGCGATGCCGCCCGGATGGCCGAGCGCACCGGCCAGTACGCGATCGCAGTGCGCGCCTGGCACGACGCGGCCCGCCTCGGCGATGCGCGGGCCGCCGACGCGCTGACAAAGATCGCCGCTTCGGCCGATTGCGAGTTCACCCGAATGGCGTTGGAGCACGCCCGGGCGGTGGCGGGAGCCCCTTAGATACCGATCACCCCCGCTAGGTACCGATCACCCCCGCTAGGTACCGATCACCACGGTGTGCTCAGGTAGCGCCTCAGGGTGGCGGCCACCGAGGAGATCCGGGCGACCGAGACCCGCTCGTCGCGGCGGTGAGCCACATTCGGGTCGCCGGGACCGTAGTTGACCGCCGGGATTCCCAGCGCGGCGAACCGCGCGACATCGGTCCAGCCGTACTTCGCGCGCACCAGTCCGCCGGCCGCGGCGACCAGTGCCGCGGCCCCTGGATGATCCAACCCCGGCAGCGCACCCGCAGCGGCATCGGTCTGCTGAAGGTCCACGTCAAGGTCGGCGAACACCTCGCGCAGATGGTCCAGCGCCGCCGCCGGCGAACGGTCCGGGGCGAACCGGAAATTGACGGTCACCGAGGCGTCATCGGGGATGACGTTTCCGGCTATTCCGGCGTTGATCCCCACCGCGGATAGTCCCTCCCGGTAGGTGCAGCCGTCGATATCGACAGACCGGCTCTGGTAACCGGCCAGCCGGTCGAGCACCGGAGCAAGCTTGTGAATTGCGTTGTCCCCCAGCCATGGACGAGCAGAGTGGGCCCGAACACCGGCTGCGGAGATCAGTGCGCGCAGGGTGCCCTGGCAGCCCGCCTCGATATCGCCGTCGGTCGGTTCGCCCAGGATCGCGAGGTCGGCGCGAAGCCATTCGGGAAGTTCGCGCTCGATGCGACCCAGACCGTTAGCCGATGCTTCAATCTCCTCACAGTCGTAGAAGATGACCGTGACGTCGTGCGCGGGCTCGCCGATGGTTGCCGCCAGGTGCAGGAACACGGCGTCACCGGACTTCATGTCGCTGGTGCCGCAGCCATAGATGTCGTCGCCCACGCGGCGGGCCGGGACGTTGTCGGCGATCGGCACGGTGTCGAGATGGCCGGCCAGCAGCACCCGGGTCGGCCGGCCGAGATCCGTGCGGGCCAGGACCGCGTTGCCGTTGCGGATGACGGCGTAGTCGGTCTGCTCACGCAATGCGCGTTCGACTTCATCGGCGAGGGGTCCCTCGCCCCGGGACACGCTGGCGATGTCGACGAGAGCGGCGGTCAGATCGGCCGGATCGGCGCGAAGGTCAAGCACAACTGACCAGGCTAGCGGGTCGCCCATCACTGGCGAGCAGACGCAAAAGCTCCCCCGCCCGCGGCGTGTCGCGGCACTTTGCGTCTGCTCGCGCCGGAAGTACCGTGTCCCCGTGACTTCCGCCGCGGGTTTCGGACTCGCCACCATCGCCGACGATGGCTCCGTGCTCGACGCGTGGTTCCCCAATCCCGAACTGGGCGCCTACAGCCCGTCCGGGACCACTCGGCTGAGCGCCGACGATGCGCCCGACGAATTGGCCGACCTGTGCGGCCCCGACGCCGACCGCGGCGTGCAGGTCGTCGCGATCCGCACCGTCGTCGCCGACCTGGCCCTCCCGCCGATCGACACCCTCGACACCTACCTGCGCCTGCACCTGCTCTCGCACCGTCTGATCGAACCGCACGGGTGCAACCTCGACGGCGTCTTCGGCGCCCTGACGAACGTGGTCTGGACCAATTACGGACCCTGTCGCATCGAAGGCTTCGAGTCGGTGCGTCTGCGATTGCGCCGACGCGGCCCGGTGACGGTCTACGGCGTGGACAAGTTCCCGCGGATGGTCGACTACGTGGTGCCCACCGGGGTGCGGATCGCCGACGCCGACCGGGTTCGACTCGGAGCCCATCTGGCAGAAGGCACCACCGTGATGCACGAGGGTTTCGTGAACTTCAACGCCGGAACGCTCGGCGCCTCGATGGTGGAGGGCCGCATCTCCGCGGGCGTGGTCATCGGCGACGGGTCCGACGTCGGTGGCGGCGCGTCGATCATGGGCACGTTGTCTGGCGGCGGCACCGAGGTGGTCTCGGTCGGCAGACGGTGCCTGCTCGGCGCTAACTCCGGTTTGGGAATCTCACTGGGCGACGACTGCATCGTCGAGGCCGGGTTGTACGTGACCGCCGGCACCAAGGTCACGCTGGCCGACGGAACAACCCAGTCCGACGCTGCGACGGTGAAGGCCCGCGAACTATCCGGCGCGGACAATCTGCTGTTCCGGCGGAACTCGGTCACCGGGGCAGTCGAAGTGGTTTCCCGCGACGGTAGGGGTGTCATGCTCAACGAGGCGCTGCACGCCAACTAGCGCATTTCCCCCTTACATCAGCTCCTTCTTGAGCACCTTGCCCATCGCATTGCGCGGAAGCGCGTCGACAATCCGTACCTCGCGGGGCCGTTTATGCACCGAAAGCTGCTGTGCTACAAAGGAAATTAGCTCCTCTGCCGCAGCCTCACCCACGACGAAGGCAACAATGCGCTGCCCAAGATCCGCATCAGGAAGCCCGACGACGGCAACCTCGATCACGCCGGGATGACCAAGAATCGCTGTCTCGATCTCGCCGGCGCCGATCCGATATCCACCCGACTTGATCAGGTCCACCGATTCGCGGCCGACGATACGGTGCATGCCCTCAGAGTCGATCACCGCGACGTCGCCGGTGCGATACCAACCGTCAGGTGAGAAAGCGGCCGCGGTGGCATCCGCAGCGTTGAGATAACCCTCAAATAACGTCGGCGTGCGCACCTGAAGGTGCCCGATGGTTTCGCCGTCGTGCGCAACCGTCGACCCGTCGTCACCGACCAGTCGGGTCTGCATGCCCGGCAGTGGGAGGCCCACCGAACCGGGACGGCGTTCACCGTCGGCCCGGGTGCTGACCGTGATCAGGGTCTCGGTGCAGCCGTAACGCTCCACCGGCGCATGGCCGGTGAGTTCGGCCAACTGCCTAAACACCGACACCGGCAGTGCCGCGCTGCCCGACACCAGCAGTCGCGCCGAAGCCAACGCGCGCGCCGATTCGGGATCGGCGAGGACCCGGCTCCACACGGTGGGAACACCGAAGTACAGGGTTCCGCCAGCCGCCGCATACGCCTGCGGTGTGGGCTTACCGGTATGCACGAACCGATTTCCCACCCTCAGCGACCCCAGTAGCCCCAGTACCAACCCGTGCACGTGGAACAGCGGGAGGCCGTGCACCAGGGTGTCCTCCGGCGTCCACTGCCAGGCAGCCGCCAACGCGTCGAGGTCCGCCGCGACGGCCCCGCGGCTGATCACCGCCCCCTTGGGTGGCCCGGTCGTTCCCGAGGTGTAGATCACCATCGCGGTGTCCCCCGGATCGGGTTCACGGTAGCGATGCCAGGAGCGGGCGTGGCGGCGCACCGGAATATGCGGCAGTCCGCACGGGTCATCGGGGAGATCGCCCAGCCACCCCTGGGCGCCGGAATCGGTCACGATGTGGGTTTGTTCGGCGACGCCGACATCAGCGGGCACCGGGACGAACGGCACGCCCGCGATCAGACACCCGGTCACCGCCAGCACTGTCGCCGCGGTGGGCGTCGCTAGGACGGCGATCCGCTGCGCTCCCCCGACCCGCTCAGCCACCGAGGTCGCCGCGCCGATCAGATCGCTGCGCGACAGCGTGACCCCTCCGATCCGCACCGCGTCCGCGAGGTCGGCTCCTGCGGCCTCCGCGGCGGGGTTCAACGAGGCCAGCAGCACCTCGCGAGGCTACCGCGGGTCCGGCGAGTCGTGTTGCAGATGCGACGGGTGGGGTCTGGGAAAGGTTAGGCTTGACGTCATGTGGCCTGCTCAGACCCTAGTCTCCGCGCTGGCCCCGGCGGCGATCCCGGCGCTGACCCCAGCAACGTGACGCGCTTCGCTCGGCTCCGTCGCGGCCTCCCGATCCTGGTCTCAGCCAGCCTGGCCGCAGCTGTGCTCACGCCGGCGACGGCCGCCGCCGCACCCCAACCCTGGAACGGTCGCTACCAGTTGATTACCTACGCCTCGCAGAAGGCGGGTACCAGCCCGGCCAGCCGACAGACCGAAGGCGACTTCGGTGCCGTCTTCACGCTGGTCAGCCAGTGCGCGGGTAACCGATGCGTAGCGACGGTCATCGATGGCCCCCGGCCCGGAAACCCGACGATCCCGCAGCCCACCCGCTACACCTGGAACGGCTCGGAATGGACCTCAAGTTACGAGTGGCTATGGGACTGCCTCCTTGGTGACGGCAATCAGAAACAGTGGGCCAGAGCAACCTCGTGGACCTACTACCAACCCCAACCCAACGGGTCGCTGCGCGGCACCTGGCACACCGATATCGCCGAGGGCGCCTGTCGGGGCACCGTGGTCATGCCGGTGGCCGCTCTTCCGGCCTGAAGGACGCGACAGACCTGCATATCGGGGGTTGACGAGATATTTCGACGCGGAACGGTAATACTATGACCGCTGGCATCGATGGGGTGGTTAGGTGCGCAGCGCATCAGAGCACCGAAGCGGTAAGGGAGACCATGAAGTCATTCAGTCGTGTTCTGGTCGCGCTCGTCGCGGCGTCGTCGGCCTTGTTCGTCGGGGCTGGGACCGCGCAGGCGGGGATGGACGATCAGATGAGTCTGGTGGACGGCAAGGGCCGCACCATGACGATCCAGCAGTGGGACACCGTGCTCAACGGAGTGTTCCCGCTTGACCGCAACCGGTTGACCCGGGAGTGGTTCCACTCCGGCCGGGCGATGTACAACGTGGCCGGCCCGGGTGCCGAGGAGTTCGCCGGCACCTTGGAGTTGGGCTACCAGGTGGGCTTCCCGTGGTCGCTGGGCGTGGGACTGAACTTTTCCTACACCACCCCCAACATTCTGCTTGACGACGTCAATATCTCCCCGCTGGGCTTCAACCCGCTAGGACAGGTGATCACCCCGAACCTGTTCCCCGGTGCCTCGATCAGCTCCGACCTCGGTAACGGCCCCGGCATCCAGGAAGTCGCGACCTTCTCCGTCGACGTCGAGGGACCGGAGGGTTCGGTGGCGGTGGCCAACGCCCACGGCACCGTCACCGGCGCGGCCGGCGGGGTACTGCTACGCCCCTTCGCCCGCCTGATCTCCCAATCCGGTGACAGCGTCACCACCTACGGCGAACCCTGGGACATGAACTAGGCCGACCCGACCGACC
>CAIWCQ010000289.1 GCA_903911165.1 uncultured Actinomycetes bacterium
GAGAGCGCGGCCGAGTCCGAGCATGGATCCGGCGATCATGCCACTGCGGCCGTAAGGGAAGACGGTCATGCGGATGACCTCCCACTTGGTGGCTCCCAGGGCCTGGGCGGCCTCGACCTGCCCGCGCGGGGTAAGGCTGAACACCTCGCGAGTGACCGAGGTGATGATCGGCAGGATCATGACCGCGAGGACAATCCCGGCGGTGAAGATGGTTCCGCCTCCGGCCAGGGAGACGTTGCCCTTGCCGAACAGGAAAAGCCATCCGAGATTGTCGTTGAGGAAACGCGCGAGCGGTTCCAACCACGGCGCCAGGACGAAGATTCCCCACAGTCCGAAAACGATTGAGGGCACCGCGGCGAGCATGTCGACCAGAACACCGAACGGCCGTGCCAATCGCCGGGGCGCGTAGTTGGTCAGGAAGGCCGCGATGCCGATCGCGATCGGTACCGCGACCAGCAGAGCGAACAGCGAACTGAGGATGGTGACCTGCAACAGGTCGGCGATGCCGAACCGAAGGTTGTCGGAGTCGGACGTACTGAACTCCGAACTGGTGATGAAATTGGCTTTGTTCGCCTGTAGTGACGGCACCGCCCTGACGATCAGGAACAGCGCCATCAGCGCGATCGCGCTGATGATCGTCGCACCCGCGGCCAATGCCAGGGAGCCGAAGATCCGGTCGCCCCACCGCCCACCGCCGCGGAGCCCGGAGGGCGACTTCCCCAACCCCGGCGAACCCAACGGCTTTCCGGTGGTCATTATCGAAGTATGCCCGCCCCATGGTGCCCCGGGCGGGGTACCCAGGCTCGGCTCAGGTGTGATCGTCATGGCGCTCGGCTGTCACGACGGGGTGACTCAGGAGATTGCGGTGATCGCGGTCGCCAACTTGCCCTTGAAGGAATCCGGGACCGGGATGTAACCGTTGTCGGTCAATCCCTCCTGGCCTTTGCCGAGTGCCACCGTCAGGAAGGCCCGGACGGCGGGAGCGACGTCGGCTTCCGGGTACTTTGAGCAGACCAGCGAGTAGGTGGCGAGCACGATCGGATAGGCACCGGTCTCGGTGGGCTGGTAGAACGTCGACGTGTCGAGCACCAGGTCGTTGCCCTGGCCCTTGACTTTCACTCCGTCGATCGACTTTCCGACGGTCTCGACGGACAACCGCACCGGGTCCGGGCCCGCCGAGGTGATGATGTCGGCGATGGACAGGCCCTGATTCTTGGCGAACGACCACTCGTTGTAGGTGATCGAGCCGGGCGTGGACTTGATCGCCGCGGAAGTGCCCTCATTGCCCTTGGCGCCCTCGCCGGTCGCCCCGTTGAAGGTCTTGCCGGCGCCTTTCTCCCACGCTCCGTCGGAGGCGGCGGTGAGGTACTTCTGGAAGTTGTCAGTGGTGCCGGATTCGTCGCTGCGGAAGATCACCACGATCGGCTCCGCCGGCAGCGACTTCCCGGCGTTGAGGGCCGCGATCTCCGGGGCGTCCCAGGTGCTCACCGCGCCGCTGAAGATCTTGGCCGCGGTCGGCCCGTCCAGAACCAGCGAATCGACGCCGGCCACGTTGTAGGTGATCGCGATCGGCCCGAACACCATCGGCAGGTTCCAGGCATCCGTGCCGCCGCAGCGCGCCCTGGCTTTCTCCACTTCGCCCTTGTCGGCGTTCAGCGGCGAATCGGTGCCGCCGATGTCGGTCTGGCCCCCGACGAACTCCGAGACCCCGGCGCCGGACCCACTGGAGGTGTAGTTAAGGGTGTATCCCGGACAGGCGGCCTCGTAGGCGGTGACGAACCGGGTCATCGCGTTGGCCTGAGCCGTCGCGCCACTCCCCTTCAGCGCCTTCTTCCCACCGCAGTCCACCGCCGACCCGGCACCATCACCGGCGATCGAGGACGACGCCGAGGTCGTGTTGTTGTCACTGCCGCAGGCGGTGAGCGCGGCGATCGCCACCGCCGAGGCCAAAGCGACAGATACCTTGCCGATGCCGACTGAATTCACCGTTATTGCGCCCTTCGTAGTTTTCTACCGACAGAGTAAATCGTTGATTGAATCTATTCAGCGCGGGTGGACACCGTGCAGGCCATGGGTTAACGAGCGGCTACTGCAGGGTTAACGGTTGGCAAACACCGATGCCCATCAGTCAGGCGCATACGCGGTGTCCACCCTGGC
>CAIWCQ010000290.1 GCA_903911165.1 uncultured Actinomycetes bacterium
CCCGACACTGGCACCGTCACGACGTTCGCCATCATCAACATCCCGTTCGCCGGCCAGAAGATCAAGCCACCGTATGTGGCGGCGTACATCCTGCTCGACGGCGCCGACATCCCCTTCCTGCATCTGGTCACCGAGATCGACGCCGCCGACGTCCGGATGGGCATGCGCGTCGAAGCGGTATGGAAACCTCGCGAGGAGTGGGATCTCGGGATCGACAACATCGAACACTTCCGGCCCACCGGCGAACCGGACGCCGAGTACGACACCTACAAGCATCACCTGTAAAGGCAAAGCATGAGAGAAGTCGCCGTCGTCGGGTTCGCCCACGCACCGCACGTCCGCCGCACCGAAGGCACCACAAACGGTGTGGAGATGCTGCTGCCCTGTTTCGCCGAGATCTACAAAGATCTCGGCATCAAGCAATCCGATATTGGCTTCTGGTGCTCGGGATCCTCGGATTACCTTGCCGGGCGCGCTTTTTCGTTCCTCTCCGCGATCGACGCCATCGGCGCGGTGCCGCCGATCAACGAGAGCCACGTGGAGATGGATGCGGCTTGGGCGCTGTATGAGGCTTACATCAAGGTCCTCACCGGCGAGGTGGAGACCGCACTGATCTACGGTTTCGGCAAGTCCAGCGCAGGGACGTTGCGTCGAGTTCTGGCACTGCAGACTGATCCCTACACCGTGGCGCCACTGGTGCCGGATGCGGTGTCGATGGCCGGATTGCAGGCCCGACTGGGCCTCGACGCCGGGAAGTGGACGCTGGAGCAGATGGCGCAGGTGGCACTGGATTCGCTGATGGCGTCGCCCCGCGTCGATTCCGTGAAGCCCGCCGCATCCGTCGCCGAACTGCTGGAGCGACCGTTCTTCGCCGAACCGTTGCGCCAGCACGACTGCGCTCCGATCACCGACGGCGCGTCGGTGATGGTGATCGCCGCCGGTGACCGTGCCCGGGAATTACGCGAAAGGCCCGCCTGGATAACGGGATTCGAGCACCGGATCGAGACACCGTCGATCGGCGGACGCGATCTGACTACATCTCCGTCGACTGCCACCTCGGCCCGTATCGCAACCGGCGGCGACACCGGCTCGATCGATATCGCCGAGATCTACGCTCCGTTCAGCCACCAGCACCTGATTCTCACCGAGGCGATCGGGCTCACGCCGTCGACGAAGATCAATCCGTCCGGCGGCGCGCTGGCGGCCAACCCGATGTTCTCCACCGGACTGGAGCGTGTCGGATTCGCCGCACGCCACATCTTCGACGGATCGGCGGGACGGGTGCTGGCGCATGCCACGAGCGGCCCTGTGCTGCAACAGAATTTGGTCGCCGTACTGGAGGGCAAGTAACCATGGCCGAGCATCTGGCAGCGGTACTGGGAACCGGGCAGACGAAGTACGTCGCCAAACGCACCGACGTTTCGATGAACGGTCTGGTGCGCGAGGCGATCGACCGGGCCCTTGCCGATAGCGGCTCGACGATGGCGGATATCGACGCCGTGGTCGTCGGTAAAGCGCCGGACTTCTTCGAGGGCGTCATGATGCCGGAGTTGTTCATGGCCGATGCCATGGGCGCCACAGGCAAACCGCTGATCCGCGTGCACACCGCCGGTTCGGTGGGCGGTTCGACGGGTGTGGTGGCCGCAAGTCTGGTCAAGTCCGGCAGGTACCGGCGGGTCCTGGCGGTTGCGTGGGAAAAGCAGTCGGAGTCGAATGCCATGTGGGCGTTGTCGATTCCGGTGCCCTTCACCAAGCCGGTAGGTGCAGGGGCCGGCGGCTACTTCGCCCCGCACATCCGCGCCTACATGCGGCGCACCGGCGCACCGGCGCATATCGGCGCGATGGTTGCGGTGAAGGACCGGCTCAACGGCGCGAAGAACCCGCTGGCGCACTTGCATCAGCCGGACATCACGCTGGAGAAGGTGCTGGAGTCCCCGATGCTCTGGGACCCGGTCCGGTTCGACGAGACCTGCCCGTCCTCGGACGGCGCATGCGCACTCGTGATCGGCGACGAGACCATCGCCGATCAACGGGTCGCCGAGGGTCATCCGGTGGCGTGGATCCATGCCACCGCACTGCGGACCGAACCGATTGCCTTCAGCGGTCGTGACCAGGTCAACCCGCAGGCCGGTCGCGACGCCGCCGCCGCGCTCTGGAAAGACGCCGGCATTACCAGCCCCATCGACGAAATCGATGTCGCTGAAATCTACGTTCCATTCTCCTGGTTCGAGCCGATGTGGCTGGAGAACCTCGGCTTCGTGCCCGAGGGCGAAGGCTGGAAGCTCACCGAGGCCGGCGAAACCGCGATCGGTGGCCGGCTTCCGGTCAACCCCTCCGGCGGCGTGCTGTCCTCGAA
Source organism: uncultured Actinomycetes bacterium (assembly GCA_903911165.1). Classification (GTDB taxonomy): domain Bacteria; phylum Actinomycetota; class Actinomycetes; order Mycobacteriales; family Mycobacteriaceae; genus Mycobacterium. Next base: position 2,357 of record CAIWCQ010000290.1, read on the forward strand.
TCCCATCGGGGCGTCGGGGCTGATCCGCTTCGCTGAGGCCGCGATCCAGGTCATGGGTAAAGCCGGGGCGCACCAGGTGGCCGGTGCCAAGAAGGCGCTCGGGCATGCCTACGGCGGCGGTTCGCAGTACTACTCGATGTGGGTCGTGGGCAGCGAGAAGCCCACCAAGGTCTGAAGCCGCGCCCAGCGTGCG
>CAIWCQ010000291.1 GCA_903911165.1 uncultured Actinomycetes bacterium
GACCCACTACATGCCGGCGCACTACGCCGGCGGGTGGTGGATGGACTCCTCGACGTCGCTGGCCGAGGCCGAGGACGCCACCTACACGCTGTTCCGCGAACTGAAGTCCGTGGCACTGACCCGCAACGTGCTGCTGCCGGTCGGCACCGACTACACCCCGCCGAATGCCTGGGTCACCGACATCCACCGCGACTGGAACTCCCGCTACACCTGGCCGCGGTTTGTCTGCGCCATCCCCTCGGAGTTCTTCGCCGCCGTGCGAGCCGAACTCGCCGAACGCGGGGAGTCCGCATCGCCGCAGACCCGTGACATGAACCCGATCTACACCGGCAAGGACGTCTCCTTCATCGACACCAAGCAGGCCAACCGCGCCGCCGAGGATGCCGTGCTCGGCGCCGAACGCTTCGCGGTGTTCGCCGCCCTGCTGGCCGGTGCGCGCTATCCCGAAGCCGCCCTGGCCAAGGCGTGGGTGCAGTTGGCCTGGGGTGCGCACCACGACGCAATCACCGGCAGCGAATCTGACCAGGTGTACCTCGATCTGCTGACCGGGTGGCGCGACGCCTGGGAGTTGGGCACCGCCGCGCGGGCCGGCGCACTGGAGGTGCTATCCAGGGCGGTCGCAACCGAGGGCCACTCGGTGGTGGTGTGGAACCCGTTGGCGCACAACCGAACCGACATTGTCACCGTGCACCTGGACACCCCGGTGGGTTCGGGTGTGCGGGTGCTTGACGCCGACGGCGCCGAGGTGGCGGCGGTAGTCGCCGACGACGGCCACTCGGTGAGTTGGCGCGCCGACGACGTCGGATCGCTGGGGTGGCGGACCTACCGGCTCGCGTCGAGTTCGCAGCCCTGCGAGTGGGAGCCCGTCGACGGCGCGGCGATCGTTAACGAGTTTCACCGACTGCGCGTCGACCCGGCCCGCGGCGGTGCCGTCGTCTCCTTGATCGAGACCGCCTCCGGCCGGGAGTGGATCGCCCCCGGCGGTGCGGGCAACGAACTCGCCGTCTACGACGAACACCCGGCCCACCCGGACGCCGGCGAGGGGCCGTGGCATCTGCTGCCCAAAGGCCCGGTGCGGTGCTCCTCGGCCGCGGCGGCCTCGGTGCAGTGCTACCGCAGCCCCCTGGGTGAGCGGATCGTGGTGCGCGGCGCCATCGGGGAGGTGCTGCGCTACACCCAGACGCTGACGGTGTGGCACGGCATCGACCGGGTGGACTGCCGCACCGACATCGACGAGTTCACCGGCGCCGACCTCCTGGTGCGGTTGCGCTGGCCGTGCCCGGTGCCCGGCGCGTTGCCGGTCAGCGAGGTCGGCGACGCCGTGGTGGGCCGCGGCTTCGGCCTGATGCACGATCACTCCGGCGGGCAGGACCGCGCGGTCGACACCGCGGAGCATCCGTGGACCCTGGACAACCCCGCCCACGGGTGGTTCGGGCTGTCCTCGGCGGCGCGGATCCGGGCGGGGGAGTCGATGCGGGCGGTGTCGGTGGCCGTGGTCATCGCGCCATCGGACTCCGGTGCCGCCGATACCGTCCGCGACCTGATGGTCGCCCTGGTGCGCGCCGGCGTCA